>DATFGJ010000096.1:0-3618 GCA_035249585.1 Lacipirellulaceae bacterium | reverse complement strand
GAGCTGACGACAGGCATCCCGAATTGTGTCGCGCATGAGGGACACGACACGACCTGGCCCGCGAGGCTACCGTCGTTGGCCATTTGAAGACCGCAACGCGGACAACTAATGCTGTTCATGTCGTGACCTGCACATGTTCGCCAAAGACCGCATGAATGCGGTCACTACGAACTTACTCCTCAAACGCCGCGTCAAACGCCCGGGCGCTCGGCGTGAAGTCCAGCTTCTTCACGAACTCCGCCGCTTCGGCGGCGCCGTGCTCGCGGTCCATGCCGCAGTCCTCCCATTCGACGGAGAGCGGGCCTTGGTAGTTGATGGCGTTGAGGGCGCGGATGATCTCTTCGAAGTTCACGCCGCCGCGGCCTGGCGAGCGGAAATCCCAGCCGCGCCGCGGGTCGCCGAAATTGAGATGGCTGGCCAGGATGCCGCTGCGGCCGTTCAGAGTCACAATCGCGTCCTTGACGTGCATGTGGTAAATGCGGTCGGGGAATTCGCGAATGAATTCGACCGAGTCGACGCCCTGCCAAATGAGATGGCTCGGATCGAAGTTGAAGCCGAACTCCTCGCGGTTGCCGATCGCGTCCAGCGCGCGGCGAGCCGTCACGAGGTCGAACGCGATTTCGGTTGGATGAACCTCCAGCGCGAAGCGCACACCGCATTCGGCGAACACATCCAGGATCGGGTTCCAGCGGTCGGCAAACAACTTGAAGCCATCTTCGATCATCGACTCGGGCACGGGCGGAAACGAGTAAAGCAGGTGCCAGATGCTGGAACCCGTAAAGCCGTTCACAACGCCCACCCCGAGCTGCTGGGCGGCGCGGGCGACGTTTTTCATTTCTTCGATGGCGCGGCGGTTGACGCCCACCGGGTCGCCGTCGCCCCATACATACGGCGGCAGAATCGAACGATGCCGCTCGTCGATCCGATCGCACACGCACTGACCCACAAGGTGCGCGCTGATGGCGTGACATTGCAGATCATACCGGTCCAACAGGTCGCGCTTGCCGGAGGCGTAGTTCGAATCCGAAAGCGCTTTGTCCACTTCGAAGTGGTCGCCCCAGGTGGCCAGCTCCAGGCCCTGGTAGCCGAAGTCGCTCGCCTTGCGGCACATGTCTTCCAGCGGCACGTCGGCCCACTGGCCGGTGAACAAAGTGATGGGACGCGGCATGAAGAGTCTCCTTGGTCGAGAACGCCAACCGAAATCAATTAACCACGGATTGCACGGATGTCACGGATATCGCAGCGGGACCATGTTTTAATTCGAAAATCATCCGTGCCCATCCGTGTGATCCGTGGTCTTTATATCGAAACCGCTTTGACATCTGTGCGGGTGCGTCGTGGCATCATGCTATAATTGCAACATGTATTCGAATCTGCGAGTCGTTGCCGCGATATTAGCGGTGTTGCCATCGGTGAGGGTGGCCGCGGCGCCGATCGAGCTTGAATTGGCCACGGAGCGCGGAGTGCAAATTACCGCGCCGCGCGAGTGGCTGCAACTACTCACGGCGGTCGGCATCGACAATGTTCAAATCCGTGGCATCCGCGCCGGCGATGAGCCGCGCGTTGAGAACCGCGGCTCGGCTGAGCGGCCGCGCTACCACGTGGTTGGCATCCTCACCTCCCGACATCAATTGCGGCTGCCGGGCGGAACATTTTCCCGCAATGATCGGGCGAAACTTCGTGATTACTTCGAACGCCTTACGGCCGACGGCGCCGAATCGCTCACCGCGCCGCGCGGACGCTTTGGGCTCGCCGAGAAGGAAATGACAGCGGTTCTCGCCGATCTTGCCCAACCGATAGAGTTTCCAACCAAAGGCCAGCCGGTGCGCGACGTGATGGAACGGATGCAAGCGAAGTTCATAGCCCGCTTCGCTTTGGATGCAAAGGCCGCACACGCTCTGAGAAACGCAGATCCCTGCCGGGACGAGCTCAAGGGCCTTACGGCCGGCACCGGAATGGCGATTCTCTTGCGAAGTAACTCACTTGCGCTGCGGCCGGAAAAATCGCGCGGCCAGCCGGTCGCCTATCGCATTGAGCCGATCGTTGCTGAGGCCATCGATAAGGGAACAATCGGCAAAGTGGATGACGACGATATGAAATTCTGGCCCATCGGTTGGGAACCTCACGAAACGCCCGGCGAACTGGCGCCGACGCTTTTCGAGTACCGCAATGCTGAAGTCTCCGGCTTCACGCTGGAGGAAACTCTTGCCGCGATCGGCCAGCGCGTGAAGACGCCAATCTATGTCGATCACGCCGCTTTGGCCGAGCACAGAATTGATCCGGCCAAGATCGAGGTGCGGCTGGCCCGGACGCGGACAATCTACAAGCGAGTGATTGACCGCGTTCTCGCGCAGGCCATGCTTGGCAGCCAGATTCGGGTCGACGAGGCCGGCACGCCTTTCCTGTGGATCACGCGATGAGGCGGTTTTACTCGTCATGGCCGCATCTTGTTATTCGCCCGTGGCCGGTTAGGATTGGCTCGCGCGAATCGAAATAATTCGCCAAGTTGCATGCTGCGTTCGGCGAATTATAAGCGCACAAGGAGCCATCTATGAAACCCGAAACGACTCTATTGCCGGCCGATTGGACCGTGCCGGCCAAGCTTCGCGCCCGATTGGGCACGACCGCCGGGCGGCAGCGCATGTTGGACGCCGACGGGCACATTGTGCTGGTTATGCACGCCCCGCCCAGCGCGGACGAAGTCGCCCGGCGCGGGCGATTCTTTTGGCGCGATCCGCATGGCACTTGGCGCGGGGCGCCCAAGGGAGAACGCGTCGCGAAGCTCGATGACCATCTCAATGAGTACCGCACGGCAATCGAAAAGCTTGAAGAAAATGAAGACACGGCGCGCGGCGCGCGCGATTATTTCGAACTGCTGGACCGGTTGGAGCCGCTGTCGCGCGCGATTCGCAACATGTACGAGACGCTGCAAAAGGCGCGCGAGACGCAGCCGGATGATCGCGATCTCATTGTGGCCCGGGACGCGGCCTACGATCTCACGCGGCGGGCCGATATTTTGCACAACGACGCCAAGAACGGCCTCGATTTCGCGATCGCCTGGCAGGCCGAGCAGCAGGCCGAGAGCAGCTACCAGATGTCGGTGGCGACTCACCGCCTGAACCTGCTGGTGGCCTTCTTCTTTCCGATTGCGACGGCAACGGCGATCTTCGGCGCGAACCTGAAGCATGGCCTGGAGGAATGGGACGCCACTAGTAAGCCGCTGCCGCTGATCGTCGTTCTTGGAGCCGGGCTGGTCGCCGGACTGATACTGACGAGCTTCGTCGCGCGGCCGACCGAGCGGCCGCGCCGCGATATTCAAAGCAGTTCCACGCGATCATCGACTAAGCGATCGAAGTAAGAATCGTGGTGCGATCCAACCCGTTGTCATATTTTGCAGAAAAACGCGCTACTAAAATCCTCTCTGAACCCCCCCAGGGGACCGGAGATTTCAAAAGGTGTGAGCCAGTCTCAGACTGCTGGATTGCACAAATTCAAAGCAATTCGTTGAGTTCGTTGACTAATCGATCGAAGTATTCAAGTGCTGTTTCAACTGGCTGTGGGCTGGCCATATCGACGCCGGCGTCTTTGAGCAGCTCGAGCGGCCACTTGGAGCAGCCG
>DATFGJ010000095.1:0-6592 GCA_035249585.1 Lacipirellulaceae bacterium | reverse complement strand
GCCGACGCGACCCGCGCTTCATGAGGCACGCCGAACTCATTGAGAATTTTCGCCGAACCTTGCAGCGTTTCCCAATCGCTCTTGGAGCCCATCAGGATTCCGACCAGGACTTTACGTTCGTTACTCATCGAAGGCATTCGTGCTTGGATTACTGAGCGTTAAGTTTTCGTGGGCATGCGACTTACTGTGCCGGGCGGCCGAGGGCTGCGAGGCAGGTCATCGGGCTCCCCAAGGGTGCGCTCATACCGCCCAAAGACCATACGCCCGGCACTCGTTTGCAAAACGCTCGTGACCAGCGCAGCGACGTTCTCGCCGACATGGTCGCGGCCGCCCTCGATCACCACCATCGTTCCGTCCTCGAGATATCCCACGCCCTGTCCGGGCTCTTCGCCCAACTTCACAATGCGCACGTCGATCGACTCGCCGGGCAGGAACACCGGCTTCAGCGAGTTGGCGATGTCGTTCAGATTTATGACGCCCACATTATGCAGCTTGGCCACTTTGTTCAGGTTGTAGTCGTTCGTCACGACTTTCCCTTCCAGGTGCTTTGCCAGAAGCACAAGCTTCTGGTCGACCGGCTGACCGGCGAACTCTGGCAGCTCGCGATCCCAGATCATGAGGTCGACCTTGGGATCGCTGCGGAGCCGGTTCAGAATATCCAGGCCGCGGCGGCCGCGATTGCGCTTGAGCTTATCACCCAAGTCGGCGATCGACTGCAGTTCGGCAATGACAAACTGCGGCATGACAAGCTGATTGTCGATGACGCGTGTTTCAACGACGTCAGCGATGCGGCCGTCAATCACAACACTCGTGTCGAGCACATAAGGCTTGAGCCCTTTCACTTCTTTCGCAAACTCGACGTACGGAATGATGAAGCGGAAATCGTCTTTAGTTTGCAGGAGTACGCTAATGCACAAGTAGCAAACGACGGTGGCGATGGCGAGTTGAACCCATTGCAGGACATCTTCGTTCACGCCCTCGAGCAATGGCGTCAGCGCAATGCGAAAGACGTACGTCAGGAAAAGGCCGATAATCGTGCCAAAATAGACGGCGGTGATGGTATCCAGCCGCTTGCGGCGCATGGCGACGTCGGCGGCAAGCACGCCCACCGCGATCAGCATCACGCCAAGAAACCCTGCCCACGGCACCCACTGGCTATAGCTCTCGACGACGCGCGAGCTTAGCAACTGGAAGGCAAGCGTGATGGCCATCATGAGAAACACGCACCTGATGATGACCAAGGCCATTTCTTACTCCACGCGCACGCCCGCGATTGCGCAATCCGATTCGGGACGGACGAATATTCTCGACAGTCCGCCTCACTTGAAATCCCCTCGCTTTCATTCTACCAAGAGGGCCAAGCGGGCACCAAGGGCGTCACTGGTCACGATACCGCGGCTGCCGGGACACGGGTTATAAACGCACCAGCCTCAAATGTTCCTCGACCGCGTAGCGATCCGTCATGCCGGCCAGGTAGTCGCCCACGGCCCGGTGCACTCCGTCGCGTTCGGCCAGCCGGCGGAACTTGACCGGCAAACAATCAGGTTTTTCTACCAGCAGCTCAAAAGTTTCTCGAAGCGCTTGTTGCGCGTGACGGCGCTTGGCCAAGACATCGGGGTGACGATATACGCGGCTGAACAAGAACCGTTCAAGTCCCATCTTTCTTTCGGCCAGCTGCGGAGAGGGCTTCACGATAGTCGAAGCGCTGCGCACATCGGCAACGCTGCGAATCCCGCGCTCGGCGATTTCGCGTTCTGTGGCCGCGACGATGTCGCTCACTTGCCAGTCGATCACCGCATGGACGATCGCGCGGCGCAAGTGGCGATCGTTCAGGTTCGTGAACCGGCGGCCGACGCGCTCGGCCGCTTCGCGCCACATGGGCACTTCCAGCAGCTCTTCCAATCGCAGCAAACCCAGCTCCAGCGAATCATCGGCATCGTGAGCGTCGTAAGCAATGCTATCGGCAGCGTCGAGGACTTGCACTTCTAACAGCGGGGAGCAGGGAGCTTGGAGCTGGGACCTTGGAGCGGGGAGCACGGAGCCAGAAAGCGCTGTCTTTCCGGCTTCCCGCTCTTGGCTTCCTGCTCCATGCTCCGTGCTCCCTGCTCCCCGCTTTTCTGCCCGCGCACGCTGGCCTTCCAATACCTCCGCGGTCAAGTTGAGGCCGGGGAAATCGGGGTAGCGCGTCTCGAGCACTTCGAAGATGCGCAGCGCTTGCGCATTGTGCGTGAAGCCGCCGTGTTCGCGCAGGCATTCATTGAGCACGTCTTCGCCCGAATGGCCGAAGGGCGGGTGGCCGATGTCGTGGGCCAGAGCGAGCGCCTCGACGAGATCTTCGTTGAGCCGCAGCGCCCGTGCAATCGTGCGCGCAATCGAGGCGACTTCCAGCGTATGCGTGAGCCGGGTGCGATGGTAGTCGCCCATCTCGCCGGTAAAGACTTGCGTCTTGTAGCTCAAACGGCGGAAAGCGGCGCAATGCAGGATGCGGTCGCGATCTCGCTGATACGGTCCCCGATAGGGATGCGGCGGCTCCGGATGCCGCCGGCCGGCCGAATCCGCGCTGCGCTGCGCGTACGGCGCGAGCAAGGCCCGCTCACGCTCATTCGTGATGTCTAGCGCAGACGGCATGGAACTCGACGCTTGCTTCGACTGAATTGAAGCCTTGTGACATTGTCGCTCAGCGTCGATGGCTTGACAAATAGCCGCAGTTCGGAGTTGACGATCAGTCGCGCCGCGAAGCAGAAACTGGGCGAAGTGCGCGTCCGATTGAAGCCCGCATCAAGCAACGGCTTTCCAAGCTTAGTTGACGGCCCTTGCATCAACCCGCCGCTTTCTCGATAGCGCCCTAGCCGGAAATCGCTCAATAGCGGCCTTCATTGGATGCTATTTTTGTATAGTGGAACAATTCTCGACGCGGGGCGGCAGCCATGGCAGTCACGTTCACGTATCGGGTCGAAGATGGCGTGAATTTCAAGCAGCGCGCGGTGACGGACGCCGACGTACTCGCGGCCGAGAAGCACCTTGGCGTGACGTTTCCGCGGGAGTTTCGCGCGTTCCTGATCGCCCACGATGCGCCCACACCCGAGCCGGCGTGGTTTCCCACGGTCGATTCCCAATGGTGCGGACCGATCGCTTCGTTCATTTCGACTTGGCAACCGACCGGCCGCGGCGGCATCGGCCGCTCGCCCTGCATCGAGCATCTCACCGAGGCACATCGCGACATGGAAAAGTTGCACCACCAGTACATCGTGATCGCCCAGATGCTCACCCATCCGAATACCCTATTGCTCTCAACCGGCCCCGACGATTTCGGCGCGGTGTACGCCTGGCGGCCGTTGGACAAAAAATTTCAGCAGGCGCAGTTGCTGAGCGTGGCGAATAACTTTGACGCATTCCTGCAGTTGTTGGCCGATCCGCCGCGAGACGTATTAAAGAGATTTGAGCTAGTGAGAAGTGGCCAGGTAAGTTCTCAGCGTGCACCGGCCGACAACTACGCCGGTCCGGAGGCACGCCGCTGGCTGCGCGCGAGCCGCAACGTGGCGGCGCTCGCGGTCAACCACTTCGGCGGCACCGAGAATGCGCGAGAATTTGTCGACGAGCTGTATCGCCTTGGCGCGACGAAAGTCCTCGTTCCCGAAACCAGCATCCAGAAAGATGACGGCGGGCCATACGCCGATGCGCTGGTGGTCGAGCTGCCGGCCGACGCCGCCCTCTGTGCCGCTGTTTGCCTTCGCTGCGAAAAAGAGCTGGACGTTCGCGAGCCGCTGGATCCGAACGATCCCAACCCCGTCTATCTATGGTGGGACTGAGCTTAAAAAATTCTTACTCCCTCCCCCTGAGGGGAGGGTTGGGGAGGGGGGCATTCCGCTTGACCTCGAGCAGTTGCACATTAAAGCGGGTCTGAATGCCGCGGGACCGCGTGCCTCTGTCACTACCGCGTGACAACGTCTCGGGGCCAATCCCGATTCCCCTCCCTCTTAGGGAGGGGCGAGGGGCGGGTTCGGTATTTCATGCGCTGCAAACACCGCCCGGGCCTGCGCGTCAATTGCTTCTCGTCCGCGGCGGCGGCATCAAGTGCTTTCTGCCAGCGCTGCTTGAGCTTCACCGGCATCTTCCCTCGCATTACGCGCTTGGCCGTACGTTGCATGATTCCAACTCTTAGGCGGTCACGGGCAGTGGATCGAAAACATTGGATCAAAAAGGGCACTTCTACATCGTGGCGATCATCCTGGAACTTCCGCAAAAGTAGAATGTTGCGTACGCCTTTCTACTTCGCCAGTCAACTTGCGTTAGCAGCAATGTCCCGATTGGCACGTGGGGAAATGATTGACGGCTGGGGAATGCCAAGCGTAAAATCAGACTTCGATACAGATTAAAACCCTCTCAATGATTAATGTATGGCAGTCACCATTGATCTTCCCGCTGAAGTCGAGCGAAAGCTCCGCGCCGAATCTCCGGATCTTGATTCCGAAGCCAAGGAGGCGATGCTCGTGGAGCTATATCGGCAAGAAAAACTCACCCGCTATGAGCTATCGCAGGCGCTCGGGCTGAATCGCTTCGAGACGGATGGCATTCTCAAGAAGCACGGCGTCACGGAGGATTTGCCGACATCCGCAGAACTTGAAGAAGACCTGAACGAGGCCCGCAAGCTGATGCGTCGATGATCGTCGTGTCCGACACTTCTCCGCTCAACTACCTCGTTCTAATCGGCGCAATTGACGTATTGCCGAAGCTCTTCGGCGAGGTGTACGCGCCGCCGGCAGTGATTCAGGAGCTTCAGCATCCGCGAACGCCAGCCATTGTAAAACATTGGGCGCAGTCGCCGCCGTCGTGGCTGCGTGTTGACTCGCCGTCCGCATCAATTGCGAGCACCGCGGGACTTGATCCCGGCGAAGCACAAGCAATCGCATTAGCTGTCGAACTTGGCGCCGATGCTCTTCTGATCGATGAGAAGAAAGGCCGACGTATTGCAAAGAGCCGGGGCTTCGTCACTTTGGGCACGACCACCGTCTTGGAACTTGCCGCCGAGGACGGTCTGCTGGACCTGAAATCCGCATTTGATGCGTTGCAGCAAACGACATTTCACATCACGCAGCATTTGTTAGATGAAGCGCTTGCCCGCGATGCCAAACGCAAGGCACAACGCGGTGCCAATCCTTGACGGACCAACGGGACTGCCAGCGCCCCTGGAGTTTCCCCGGCATCTTCCCTCGCATCACGCGCTTGGCCGTACGTTGCATCATTCTACCTCATAGGCGGTCACTGGATGGATGGTGGCCTTGTCGATCAGTTCGTAGACAAACCTCGGACGAAAGCGCGCTCTATGTTAATCCGAGACTATCGACCAAAGTAGAATGGCCCCTTTAGTATCCTGCCGTCGTGCAAGGGAGCCGGCGGTGGCGGTTGAAAACGCGGCGGACGAAGTGTTCGCTGCGTTCAATGCCGTGATTGGGTGCAACTTGGGCAGCAGATGCGCGCACATTAGATTCACGCCAGCTTTTGCCGTTTTAGCTGTAGCAACTTGGCAGCGGGAACGGATTCCTTCAGGTTTCGCTTCCAGTACATCTCCCTGAGCTCGTTGTCCAGGTCGGTCACAAAAACGACGAATTCCTTGGTCACCGGCATTTGTTTGCGCCAATCGCGCCGGTTGAGCTCGATCGCGACGTCGCTCAGTACTTTGCGTGGGGATTCCAGGTCGCTCTTCGAAAGCGTGTATTGCAGGAACAAATCGCAGGCGCGCAGCAATTCGTCGTCGGCAGGAATGGGTATGGAGCCCGGCTTGAATTGTTGGAACTTTTTCGGATTCCAGGTTGCTTGCTGTTGCTTCTTGTCGACGCGACCGTCCGGATTTCGGCGCAGCTCGCTTTCCAGCCCGATGGCAAGCAAGGGCGGCAAATCGTCTTTGGACGTATTGTAGGTAATGCCCAGGCAATATGCGGGGCCTGGCAGCTTGCGCTTGCCGACGGCCCGAGGAATCAATTCCACCAGCCTCTCGTGGATGCGTTTCCGCATTTCATCGAAGCTCGGTGCAGTATCAGGGTTCCAATAGATTGGCAGGAAGCTGTGGCCCTGGATGTAATCGTAGAATTTTCGCACCGCAATCAGCCGACCAGCGTCGTCGTAGAGGATGTCGAATCGATGCTGCTCTGTGTTGCCGTTGGAAATTACCGTCGTTTTGATGTCCTGAAGTCGTCCGTTCGCGTAGCGATATCGCTCGCGAACTTCGTCGGCCGTGGGGCCGGCGTCGAGCACATCGCAGGCGACGATTTTCCCAGCGGAGTATTTCTGTTCGGTGACGTAGGTCAACGGATTTCCACGCGCGATCCGATAGGCGGCACTCTCGGCGCGGGTCCCGCGATAGGAAAAGAACTCCTCATACGCGGGCGCGTCCTTCGTTTTCGGCTCCCGCGCAACGACGCAACGGCCCTGGGCGTCGTAGCCGTACTGAGAGCTTTTTGCGCTGGCTCGCGCGACAGCGCGGCCACACTTCTGCTGGTATCGCTCGAAGTAGTACGGTCGCGGGTCGTATGCCGTGCCAGTAAATGCGTCCCAGCGCACGACAGCGCGCTCAGCGGCGGCTTTTCGCTGGTCG
>DATFGJ010000094.1:0-4770 GCA_035249585.1 Lacipirellulaceae bacterium | reverse complement strand
GAAAGCTGGCAGATAAGAGAACTCGAAAAGCGGCGAAGTTTAGCGGCCCGGCGAGCGTGCGCCAATGCGTCCTGCTATCCGTGCTATCACCGCCCGAGGACGCGTCCAGAATTCCCGTTTGCTTTGGGATCTGCCTTGCGGGAATCGTTTTCCAGTTCGCGACGCTGCCGCTCGCCGAATGTTCCAAGAACCCACGTACAACATGCAATCAGGAAAACAAAGCCAACGATCGCTGCGAAGTAAACCAAGATCGTCAAGCCTTCTTCGGACGACGATAGCCACAGAACTAAGCAAAGAGCCGTCATCCCAACGAATAGTGTCCCCAAGCTGAATCGCCTTGGAAACGGCTTATCGAACGGATGGCGATCCATGGGCTACAGCCGGCAGTTGGTGATCGTCGTTTCTAAGATCGCCGTTGCGCCGAGCGCTTCAAGGCGCTCCATGATTTCAATGACTTCGCTGCGCTTGACCATGGCGCGAACGCTGAACCAGCCGGCCTCCTCCAGCTTGCTCACGGTGGGCGATTCGAAGCCGGGGGTGATCTTTTCGGCCTCGGCCAGCTTGGCCTCCGGCACGTTGTACTCCAGGAGTGAGTAGCTGCGGGCGATCACGACGCCTTCCAGGCGGCGGACGATGCGGTCGGCCAACTGCGCGTGGCGCGTCGCCGGGTTCTGCACAAGCACGGCTTCGTAGCGGCCCAGCTCATCGAGAACTCGCAGCTGGTTTGCGGCCAGCGTGCTGCCCGATTCGACCAGATCCACAATCGCGTCGGCAACCCCCAGTGCGATCATGATTTCCACCGAGCCGGTGAGCTCCACCGCGTGGGCAGTGATACTGTGGCTCGCGAGATATTTTTTGGTTACGTTAGGAAAGCTCGTGGCGATGCGGCAGCCGGCGAGGTCGGCGGTTTCATTGATGCGGCTGTCTTCGGGCACGCAGATGGCAAGCCGCCAGTTGCCCATGCCCAGCGCCAAGCGATGGGTGAGCTTGACGCCAGTTTCCTCAATCAAGTCACCGCCGGTGATGCCCATGTCGATGGCGCCTTCGGCGCACAGCACGGGCACGTCATGCGTACGGAGGAACGTCACCTCGATCGGCATGTCGCGCACGCGAGCGAACAAGCTGCGTTCCTGGCGGCGGAAGCTGAGGCCCGCTTCTGTGAGCAGCTGGGCGGCCGCTTCGGCCAGCCGGCCCTTGCTCGGGATGCCGATTCGTAAATTTTCGGACATGGGTGGCTGTCGGCCTTCGGCCAATCACTTCTTCCGCGCCGCCTTTTCCTCTAATCCAGAGACGCCGAAGCGGCGGGCAAGTTCGGCCTCAATATCGTCCAGCGAACATTTTCGATGTTGCATCAGCACCATTAAATGATAGATAAGGTCACCGACTTCGCGAATGAAATGCTCGCGACCTGCTTCTGAGGGTTCAGCTGCAGACTCGACGACTTCTGCGGCTTCCTCAACGATTTTTGCGCCTATTTTCTCCACGCCGCCGGCGAGCAGCTGGCTTGTGTAGGATTTCTCATTTGGACTCGTGGCGCGAGCGGCAATTGTCCGCTCAAGTTTTTCGAATGGTTGGCCTCTGTTGCTCACGTAGGTATCGCCTTCCTATTTCCCTGCTGGAACATAAAAATGGTGTTTGAGTTAGTTTAGGATCGCCGGCTGTGGACCGCAAGCGACGCGGACGATGCCACGGCACTCCCGAGTAGAAACGCGAAGCGAGATCACGATACTAGATCCCAAGCCATGTCCGAGACATTTTACGACTGCTGGTTTCTAACCGGTCCGACAGCTGTTGGCAAAACCGGCGTCGGAGTGGCGCTTGCGCAACGAATCGGCGCGGAGATCATTTCGCTCGACTCCATGGCGATTTATCGCGGCATGGACATCGGCACGGCCAAGCCGTCGCGCGCTTTGCGCGAAGCCGTGCCGCACCACCTGATCGACATTGTCGACCCGGCCGATGAGTTCAGCGTGGCCCAATACGTCGAAGCGGCGGCACATGCTGTCGCCGAAATACGCTCGCGAGGCCGGCAACCGCTGTTCGTGGGCGGCACGCCGTTGTACCTCAAGAGTCTGCTGCGCGGATTATTCGAGGGCCCGCCGGCCGATTGGCAGCTTCGCCATGAGATCGAAAGCGAGCTGGCGCAAATTGGGCAGAACGCCCTCCACGAGCGGTTAACGCAAGTTGACCCGGTGGCGGCTTCGCATATTCATCCTCACGATACACGGCGGCTCATTCGCGCGCTGGAGGTGTATCGGGCCACCGGCGAGCCAATCAGTCACCAGCAGCTGCAATTCGAGGAAGGGCGGCCCGCCGAGGAATGTCGCGTGTTCGTTCTGCGGCGCCCGCGCGCGGAGCTGCACCAACGAATCGAGGCTCGCGTGGAAGCTATGGTTCGCAGCGGTTTGGTCGACGAAGTTCGCGGCCTGGTCGCCGGTGGTCATGACCTCGGCCGCACCGCCCGGCAAGCGGTCGGCTACCGTGAAGCGCTGGAGCACCTCGCGGGCCATTATGACCACACGGAGATGGCGGCTCGCATCCTGTATCGGACGCGCCGCTTCGCCAAGCGGCAGGGCACCTGGTTCCGCAGCTTAAGCGAATGCCGGTTTGTCGATGTTCCGGGAGATGCAAATACAAATTTGCTTGCTGACGAGATAGCGCAGCGAGGGCGAGACGCACAGCAGCCCCCGGCTTTGCCGGGGGTTTTTTGAGCCAAAACGGTGATCTACCTCCGGCAGAGCCGGGGGGCCGACGGCCGCTTAGGTCATATCGCGTGTCCAATGTCCGCTGCGGCCGCCCGATTTTTCTTCCAGTTGGATTGGGCCGATCATGATGCCGCGGTCAACGCTCTTCGTCATGTCGTAGACGGTGAGCGCGGCGACCGACACGGCAGTGAGTGCCTCCATCTCGACGCCGGTTTTGGATTCGACGCAGGCCGTGGCTTCGATTGCGAGCGTGCGGTCGTCGACGAACGTGAAATCGATCGTCACCGATTCCAATGGCAGCGGATGGCAGAGCGGAATCAGCTCGGCCGTGCGTTTGGCGGCCATAATGCCGGCCAGGCGGCCGACTTCCAGGACGTCGCCCTTTGTCGCTTGCTTATCGCGAACGAGGCGCAGCGTTTCGGCTGCCATCGTCACGCGCGCGCTCGCCCGGGCGATGCGCCGCGTCACTTGCTTCGTGCCAACGTCGACCATGCGGCTGGTGCCTGATTCGTCGAAATGGCTCAATGCGCTCATAAGAACTCCGGCTGCACTTTATCATGGCGGAAATTGCCAAGCCATCCTCGTGCGACAAAGAAAAGCCCTAGCAAAGCGCCGCAAGCAGCGAGGGCCATGTCCCATTGCGCGTCCCAAACGTCGCCCTGCTGGCCGTTATACGATTCGGCCCAGTCGGGGGCCATGACCATGGCCGCGAGCCATTCGAAAATCTCGTAAATCGTTCCGGCCGACAGTATTCCCATCATCGCAAAAGCGGCGCTCCATTTGCCGTCCAGGCCGATGATGCGCCGTGAAAATCGCCAGGCTGGGATTACCAGCAGCAGGCCGAAGCAGAAATGCACCAGTCGGTCGTAATGATTTCGGCTGAAGCCGAAATGGTAGGTGATATTGAAACCAAAGAGTCGCTCGGACCACGCATCATACGGCACGTAGGAATACAAGTAGCGCGCCCCGAGCACGTGCAGCGCCATGAATGCCATGAACAGCGTGTAGCTTACGCGGCTGATCTTCAGGCGGTTTTGAACGAACGCCAGGCCGACGATAACTGCCACGGTCGGCACGTGTTGCAGACAAAAGTATTTCGGATACGGCACGTTGATGCAGCTTGCGGCCCAGAATATCAGGAACACCGCCAGCACCGCGCGATTCCACAGATCGGTGGGCAGGATTTGTACCAGTCGGCTCATTGAGGCGAAGCGGCGACGTCGTCGAGTGCATGGACCGTCGTGCGTGGCATCGCCTCGGACGGCAAGATGACAGGCGGTTCGTTCTCATCATCTTGCCGGCCGTATCGTTGGCGCAAGAGGTCGGCCACGAGAAAGACGCCGCCCACTAAAACGCCCGCGAGATAGCCTAAAATACCACCGAACAGGAGCGAAAAAAAGATGGCTGCTGGAATCGCCTCAAAAAGGTCGAACCGTGGTTCGACGAACGTGTAGCTGATCGTGCAGAAAAAGAAGGCAACCATGCCGGTATACACGGAGACCGCTCGAGGCGACCGGCCGGACAAGAGCGCCTGACCAACGGCCACCACTGTAATGAAAATCGCGACATAACAGCTGAAAACCGGCAGGAAGTCCAGAGCGCTCATCCCGCTGAGCAGCACGGCGTACGCAGCCGTCACAAGCATGATTGTGAATAGATCGAAGCGCCGCGGGGCGGAATACAGCTTCACGGCAGAAGCAGGCCTTTGAAGTGACCGGTTCTTGACAATGTTGCGCACAAATTCCCAGGGCGCATCGAGCAGCCGGCCTTCGGCATGCGCGCGCAACTGGCGCTCGAACTCGTGGAGCTCGTACGGCGTTGGGGCCGCCCAGTGATCGGCTGGCAGCGATGCCCATAGCCGCGCGATCAGCCGCAGCCGGTCGTTCGGCTCGAGCGCTTCGGCGGCGATAAACGCCCAGTCTAACTCCGACTGGTGGCCGGCGCGGGAGGCATGTGTTTGTTCCGGCATGATTAGGGCGTCCTCACCAGTCGTCCAAATCGTCAATGATCTTGCAATTGGGCAGCGCCACTTTTAGCCGCGCGAGCACGTCGGGAGCAATCTGGT
>DATFGJ010000093.1:0-7439 GCA_035249585.1 Lacipirellulaceae bacterium | reverse complement strand
CGAAGCGGGCAGCTGTCGGCGATTTCGACGTCGGAAGTACTTTAGCTATTTATGGCCGTTTCTTTGCACGCGCGCATTGTTTTTCCGGTCGATCGGCCGCCGATTGAGCATGGGTTCGTGACAATCGACGGCGAGCGAATCGTTGCCGTCGGCGCGGAGGCGGCCGCGGCCGAAGTGATCGATTTAGGTGCCGTTGCGCTTTTGCCGGGGCTGGTCAATGCGCACACGCACCTGGAATTCAGTAACCTGTCGCGGCCGCTCGGGATGCCCGGAATGCCGCTGGCGGATTGGATTCGATTGGTGATCGCGGAGCGCGCGCGGTCCGATGATTCGCCCGAGGAGGCCATTGCAGCCGGATTGCGCGAAAGCATTCGGTATGGCGCCACGACGATCGGCGAAATCTTGGCCGGCAATGCTTCACCAGCCTATGGCGAAGCCGATGTGACCGCATTTCTTGAAGTCATTGGTTTTTCACGCGCCCGCGCACAGTCGGCGCTTGTGGCCACAATCGAGCGGACTGACCAATTCAAGCGCACCGTTAGTCGAATGCAGCTTGGCGTAAGTCCTCACGCACCTTACACCGTGTCGCCGCAGCTATTGAAGCAGTTGGTTGGAATGGCGCGCGAGCGAGGCTTTCCGGTCGCGATGCACCTTGCTGAAAGTGCCGACGAGCTTGAGTTGCTTGAATCGGGAACGGGCCGCTTTCAAGAGCTGCTCGAGGAGCGCAGCATGTGGGACGACGCGGCGATTCCGCGCGGTGGCCGCCCGCTGGATTATCTGCGATTGTTGGCCGAGGCGCCGCGGGCGCTGGTGATCCATGGCAACTATCTCGACGAAGAAGAATGCGCATTTCTAGCGGCGAACTCCGATCGCATGTCGCTCATCCATTGTCCGCGGACGCATAGCTATTTTGGGCATCCGCCGTTTCCGCTGTCGCAGCTGTTGGCCAACGGAGTGCGAGTAGCGCTGGGCACGGATAGCCGGGCGTCGACGCCGGATCTCGACCTACTTGCCGAAATGAGGCACGTTGCCCGGTTGCATCCACAACTCGACCCACGCGACATCTTGCACATGGGCACACTCGCTGGGGCGCAGGCCTTGGGACGGCAGAACGAAGTCGGTCGGATTGCGCCCGGCACGCTCGCCAATCTTGTTGCGATGCCATTGCCTAAAGACGCGGGCGCCACGGCGAGCGATTTATTGGCCGGTGTGCTGGCGGACAACGCCGCGCCGCGTGCGGTTTGGCTACGCGGCAATGTGTCACGACTCTCCGAGTCGTGATCCAAGCGCCGGAGACTCGTGCCGCTCTGCTCCGGCTAACGCTGTATCCGGATACCCTTGGGCTGACGGTATGTGCCCAGAGCGTGAATCGTCTGCGCGGGCACAGCGAAATCGGCCCAGAAACCGCGTTCGTTCAGGCCGCCAGCGGCGCCAATTGGAGGCGACGCCGGGAATTCCTTGACAATCGGGCCCCCGAACACCGGCCCCGTAATCGCGTTCATTTTCCGTGCGTGCCATTTGGTATACCCGTTCGGGCTGAAAAACACGCGCCAATCCGCTTCCCGAGGCAACATTCGATTCGCCACGCCGAGCGGATCCCCGTTCCAGTCATTGGGCAGATTGACATCGAGCGCCTGGAGGATCGAGGCAATTTGCTCGGGCGTCGCGGCCGCGAGCAGCACAGTTTGATCGTCCACGGGCACGATGAAGAAGCGCAACTTTCCACCGGGGCCGAACAACTTCTCCATTGCCTGGCGAATTTCCGGCAAAGCGGGCCCGCCGTCGGCCGCCGCGATATCGATTGAATACTCTCTGGCCGCGCGCTCGCCGATTGGTACGTCTTTGACGTCGAAGATCAATTGCGTGCCGCGCCGCGCTTCGCGATTCATCTGGTTCCACAGCCGCATCACCTCGCCGGCGTGGTCAACGAATGCTTCGGCTGACGTCACGCGAACGGCCGCAAAATTGTTGGTATACACGCCGTCCTCGTCGTCGCCCGGCTCCGCGAAAACTGCGATCGACTCTAACATGTCGGCCGCCTGCTCGACTTCTTGATAAAAGCGCGCAAGTGTGGCTTCATCGATATCCAGTTGCTCCTGGGTTTTCATCTCATCGATGATCGAACGTACGTACGCGCTGGCGACAGCCGAGGTAACGGCGCGTGGCAGAGCGCCATCGGCGGCAACAACAAACTCGCCGCCTTGGTAAAGTGCGGGCAACGCGTCGCCTTGGAGAACGTCTCTATTCATTGCGGCAACGAACTCGGAATTCGCCTTCATCGTCGCACGTATGCCGACAAGCGCGTTGCCCTCATCGTCGAGACGCAGCCCAACGCCAATCGCCTCGGTGTCGTGTGCCCACTTCAAGGCGTTTGGCGATCGCGACAGCCATTGACGCAATGCGAGTTGGATTTTGGTTGGAATCGGCAACGCAATTTGACCGCGCGAGGGCTGTTGCGGCGCCAAATCGAAAATGTCCTCCTCGTTGATCTCCTCCACGGCTTGATCGGCCGCCTCGGTGGCGTCGCTTTCTGTCGCCCATTTGAGGAAATCGCGCACACCGTCAGATAGCGCCACGACGGTGACATCTTGTGTGTCGACCCAGTCCATCCACGTCGATGATTGCTGCCGGGCGGCGGCCGAATCGAGCATATCCTCCATGCGCTGGCGCTGGTCGGGATCCATCACCAGGGCCCATTTTTCCTGCCTGGCAACGAGTAAATCTTCACCGGCCACCGTGACGGCGGTGATTTTCTGCGTCGCTGAGCCACCCAGCGCGGAGACGAACTGATCGTAGTTCGAGACCGGAAGCCAGACGCCAATCTGCGGCCAATCGCCGTCTGCTTGCGGCGGCAGGACAACCAGCAGCACATCGCCCTTTGTGTCGAGCGACTCGGCGGCCCATTTTGCTGGTTTGCCGTTCGATGTGCGTGCCTCTCGCAGCCCGAGGACTTCATGCAAGTACGTCAGCGGGCTGACCGCCATTATCTGCATATTTCCCACCAATTGCTGAGTCTTGCGATCGACAGCAATAAGATTTCGTGCCAGGACGAAGCCGAGTGCATCGTCCGGCACATTGTTTAGCACTTCCGCAGCGCGGCTCGCTATTGGCGTGACGAACAACAGCAGCCACGCGGCGCTAACATGGATTCTGTTGCGTTGCATGCGAGATATTCCGCGCTTTATGCAGGGCTGCTTTGGAGTCAGCTGTATTATCAGCCATTATCGCCGGACCGGCAAGAAAGCCCGGCCATTGGCGGTGCGTTTAATGGACTGGCTGCGGCAACGTCCAAGCAAGCGCCGATGCCGTTGCTCGGCCCGGATCTGTCTACTTAACGTAGCTGTTATTCACCGCGGCCGCACAGTTCTCGCGCTGTGGCGAGAACGGCCTCAGCGGTAAGGCCGCGGTGCTTGTAGATGGCCTGATAAGGCGCGGAGGCACCGTATGTATCAAGTCCTACAAACGCGCCGCTGGAACCGAGATATTTGTCCCAACATTGGCGGACACCTGCCTCGATTGCGACGCGCGACGTCACCTGCGGTGGCAGCACTTCGTCGCGATAGGCAGCCGGCTGCGCGTCGAACAGTTCGAATGACGGCAAGCTGACGACACGGCTCTTGATTCCACCGGCGACAAGTTGCTCATGGGCCGCAATCGCGAGTTGCACTTCGCTGCCGGTAGACATCAGAATAACTTCTGGCGGCGAGTTTTTGTCAGCGGCATCCGCCAGGATATAGCCGCCGCGTTCAACGCCCACCGCGGGCGAATACTTCTTCCGGTCCAACGTGGGCACGTCCTGCCGCGTGAGGACCAGAAGCACCGGGCGATCGGTTTGCGCGAGCGCGATCTTCCATGCGACGGCGACCTCGTTTGCGTCGGCTGGACGCAACACGAGCATCCGTGGTATCGCCCGGCATGCGGCCAGATGCTCGATCGGCTGGTGCGTAGGCCCATCCTCGCCAACGCCGATCGAATCGTGCGTCATCACCATGATCAAAGGCGCGCCCATGATCGCCGCCAGCCGCAACGATGGCCGGCAGTAATCCGTGAAGACGAAGAAGGTCGCCCCGTACGCTTTCAGGCCGCAAAGCACCATTCCGTTCACAGACGCGGCCATCGCATGCTCGCGAACGCCGAAGCGGAGATTACGCCCGAGGCGGTTGTCGGCCGAGAAGTCGCCGTAGGCTTCATCAAACGTCAGCAACGTTTTCGTAGAAGGTGCCAGATCGGCCGAGCCGCCGAGGAGCCAGGGGATGCGCTTGGCAAACGCGTTGAGCACTTTGCCGCTAGAAGCGCGCGTGGCCATGCCTTTGGCATCGGGATCGAACGTTGGCATCGCGTCCTGCCAACCTGGCGGCAGCTTGTTCGATTGGATCAGTTTCAATTCAGCGGCCAAGTCCGGGTGCTTTCGCTCATATTCGCGAAGCATTTTTTCCCACGCTTCGCGCGCCGTGCGGCCGCGTTCGCCGAGCGTGGCCCGAAAGTGCTCGGGCACTTCGGATGGGACGAGGAAGTATGCGTCCGAAGGCCAGCCATAAGCGGTCTTCGTCGCGGCAATTTCCTTCGCGCCCAGTGCGGCGCCGTGGGCCTCGGCCGTGTTGGCCTTCGTCGGCGCGCCGAAGGCGATGACGCTTTTGACGACGATCAGCGTGGGGCTGCCCTGGTGCTTTAGAACTTTGCGATAGGCGGAATCGAGCGCGGCCAAATCGTTCGCATCCTCGACCGCCAGCACATGCCACCCCAGGCCGCGAAACCGCGTGGCGACATCCTCGCTGAACGCCAGGTCGGTGCGGCCTTCAATCGTGATATGGTTGTCGTCATAAATCCAGCAGAGATTGTCGAGCTTCAAATGGCCGGCCAGCGAGGCAGCCTCATTGGCGACGCCTTCCATCAAATCGCCATCGCTGCATTGGACCCAGACGCGGTAGTCGAACAACGGGAAGCCGGGCTTGTTATAGCGCGCCGCCAGCCAGCGACCGGCGATTGCCATGCCCAAGCTGTTTCCGCAGCCCTGCCCTAGTGGGCCGGTCGTTGTTTCCACGCCGGCGGTGTGTTTGATCTCGGGATGGCCGGGCGTGCGGCTGCCGAACTGGCGAAAGCTACGAATCTCTTCGAGCGGCAGCGCGGGCTGATCCATGACCTCGCCGTTCTCAGTTACTTCGCGCACCCCGGCCAGGTGAATCAGCGAATACAGCAGCATGGAAGCGTGGCCCGCCGAGAGAATGTAGCGATCCCGATTGGGCCAGAGCGGCGCCGTCGGATCATATCGAAGATGCTGAGTCCACAATTGATACGCCACGGGTGCCAGCGCCATCGGCGTGCCCGGATGACCGCTGTTGGCCGCCTCGACTGCGTCCATCGCCAGCGTGCGGATCGTGTTGATCGAAGTCTGTTCGACGCTTTCGGCGATGGTGGACATGAAGACTCACGATGGGTGTGTACGCGAATTTCACAACCGCATGGGCAGGCAAAAAACGCCGCATTTGACGATTTTAATGGGGAAGCCGTGGAGCGGTCAACGCGGCGGAAACTTCAATCGAGCTCCAACCGGCAGCCCTTGGCGTAGCTTTCTTGCGCCTTGTTGACGATGGCCAACGCGCGGTAGGCGTCTTCCAGACTGGAAGTTTTCAGCACAAGGCTGTTCACGTGGCGATGGAAGTGCAGGAACAGTTGCTCACCGACGGGGCGATCGTGATCCAGCAATTCCGAATGCTGCCCGCCTTCGTCGAACCATACCAGCGTGTGGGGCAGATCGAGAAAGGCGATGCCGCGCTGGCAGACGACTTGCAAGTCGGCTGGGCGGCGGAAGGACGCCGCCTCGTGCCATTGAGGAGCGACGTAGCTGCCGCAGGCGATTTGCGCGACAGGCCCCGTGCCGACATCGCCCTGCGGCGCAAAATCAAGCGTCATGACGAGGTAGTCTTTGGGAGCGCCTTCATGGCGCTCGGCACAGCCAAGCGGCGCCGATGCGTGCGCAGCGCCGACCACACTCGTGGCCTCGCTCCCCACCACGTCGCGGCACCAATCGACCATCTCAATCAATTGACGCATATCCGCGGTGTAAAACGACCGGCCATCCTCAGCACGTGAGGTAAAGCGGCGGTTGCAGAACAGCAAGCGGGGCAGTCCCAACCGCGTGGCGATCAACTCCTTGAGCCGCAGCGTGGCCGGCGCGAGCCGGCAAGGAAACTCGGCCATAAAGGCGACGCCGGCCTGCTGCACGCGATGGCGTACTTCGGCCGCTGCGTCGGTGTCTAAATCCAAGGCCGCGGAACAGTAAATCGCCTTACCGGCGTCGCACGCGGCCAGGATCGGCAGCGCGCCGTACCAGCGTGCCGATAGCAACAGCAGCGCATCGATGTCGGGGCTGGAGGCCAGCGCGCGAAAGCCGTCGCAGGTTCGCGCGGGCCAGCGCTGGGCGATCTCCGCAGCGCGGTGAGCCACCGGATCGCAGAAGGCGCGGACTTCAAAGCGGTCGGCCAGGGCGCGCAGGGCCGGCGCATGGCGCGTTTCCCAGGCCTGCCCGACTCCCACAACGCCAACGCGAAGCTTCATACATCAACTTTCGCGGTTTCGAGGCTTAACGGCAAGGTGGCTTTTTGGAGCTAAATCGCGCGTGAAGCAAAAATCTTAATCCGATTGAAACTGGGCAAGCAGTTCGGCCAGCAGCTCCATTGGCAAACCCACGACGTTCGATTCGCTGCCCTCGACAATATGGACCCAACCCAGCCGATCCTGATACCCGAACGCGCCGGCTTTGCCTTCCCACTGGCCGCTCGCCAGATACTCATCAAGCTGCGCCCCGGAAAGCGGATCCATTCGAAGCGTCGTCACGGCGACGCGCACCAACGGTTGGCGGTCGCCGAGTCGCCACAAGCACAGTCCCGTGAGCACGCGGTGCTCGCGGCCGCTCAGCTGCCGCAGCATCGCGCGGGCGTGCTCCTCATCATGCGGTTTGCCCAGTATAAATCCGTCGTATTCGGCGACCGTATCGGCGGCGATCACAATGGGGGCAAGCAAGCCGGGGCGTCCCGGCCGCCGACTTTTCTCCTCATCCTGAAGCAGCTCCACCACCGCAAGCGCCTTGCGAAAGGCCAGCTCGGCCACCAGACCAGCGGGCCCCAACTCGCTGCAAACACCGCACTCGATCTCCGGCGGCGGGGGCACCACCGTGAATTCGTAGCCGGCTTCGGCCAATAGTTCGCGTCGCCGCGGCGAGCTGCTGGCGAGCACGAGAGGTTGGGGCCTCG
This sequence comes from Lacipirellulaceae bacterium, assembly GCA_035249585.1. Taxonomy (GTDB): domain Bacteria; phylum Planctomycetota; class Planctomycetia; order Pirellulales; family Lacipirellulaceae; genus JABDGM01. The sequence continues at coordinate 189 of DATFGJ010000093.1, read as the reverse complement.
AGGACGGGGGCTGGGGCTGTGTCATTTATTAACGACCGTTGGTAAGTTGTCGTTGCGGGCCTTATTGTACCGACACGGCGCACAACGAGCGATTCATGTTGGAAGTGCTTTTCGAAGACAATCATTTGCTGGCCGTCAATAAGCCGGCGCTGCTTCCGACGATGGGCGTGGCCGACGATCGGCCGTCGC
>DATFGJ010000092.1:0-5535 GCA_035249585.1 Lacipirellulaceae bacterium | reverse complement strand
TCACTGCAAGAGCCGCATAGGCCTGCGGAACTTGTTCCGCGATTGGGTTCGAGATACGATGCGCGACGATTCCCGCGTGCGCATGCCCTTATCTCTAGGTATAATTCAATTGACCGTGGCCGAAGTTCGAGATTTTCTATGCGACGAGGTGATCGACGATCTGAGTCGGTTGAGCGCAAGAAATCGGACAATAATCGTTGATCGAATCAAACAGCAATTGCAAGATCAGCCATCACAGCCGACACGGTCGAAAAAAACTGGTCAGCGGTCTGAAACTACCATGGGCTATCGAACGACCGATCTGGCAATTGCGAGTTACGGAATACCGCGTCTATTATGATGTGGATGAAAATCTGAAACATGTGACAGTTCATGGAATCAGAAAAAAGCCACCGCATGCGACTACGGAGCAGATACTATGAATACTTTGGATGTCGAACACGCACGACTCGACGATTGCCTTGTCAGATCTCAAAGTGAACCACTCGTTTTGACACATGATGGTGCACCGATTGCGATCATCCTGAGCCTGAAAGGGCTGGACGAAGAGCAGATTGAACTTGGCTTGTCTTCCGAGTTCTGGAGCTTTATCAAGGAGAGGCGAGGCCGACCAGCCATTTCACAGGAGGAGTTGGAGAGACGATTAGCCGCGTTGGAGTAAACGTTTTGTCGAGCATGGCCGGTAGACCCCTTCGCTGCGCGACGCAAGCCATCAAATAATCCGCCAATTGCCGCTCCGAACGGCCAAAGCTTGACTGGGTTACTTAGCGGATGTCCAGTTCAAACGGCATCACGAGTGCCGCTGGCTGGTCGAAGACCGCGCGCAGCGCATAGGCCCTGCGGGCAAGCTCCACCATTTCGGGGGCAAGGTTTTCCAGGCCGCGGCCGATTCGCACTTCTTCTTCCTGATCGACGTCGCCAAAGAGCGTTTCGAACACGTTCGTCGGCTCGGGCAGAACTTCAATCCGCACGTTGTCGTCCGCGTCGAGACCGGCCAACTTCTTCGCCTCGGCAATCGCGTCGTGCAGCGTGCCCAGTTCGTCGACGAGGCCTTTTTCCTTGGCCTGGAGGCCGGTATAAACGCGTCCGCCGGCCAGTTCGCGAAGTTTTTCGACCGGCATCTTGCGGCCTGCGGCTGCCTTGGTGGTGAATTGGCGATAAATGTCTTCCATGAACTCGGTCACAACCGCACGCTGCGAGTCGGTAAACGGACCGCTCGAGGAAAACAGGCCGCTGTTCTTGCCACGCTCGATTGTCTCGGTGGTAATGCCGATCTTCTGGTACAGGCCGCGGATCGCCATCTTGCCGCCAACGACGCCGATTGAGCCGGTGACCGTGCCCGGCGCAGCCACAATCTTGTCGGCTCCCATCGCGATGTAATAGCCGCCGCTTGCTGCGACGTCGCCCATGCTGGCGACGATCGGCTTCTCGATAACTTGCGTCTCGCGCCAAATGAGGTCGCTGGCCAGGGCCGATCCACCGGGGCTGTCGATCCGGAGCACGATGGCGACGACCTGCTTGTCTTCGTTCGCTTCGCGCAGGGCTTCGATGATGCTGGTGGAGCCCAGGACCTGCCCGCCGAATGGATCACTTGTGCTTTTGCCGGTCATGATCGGGCCGACGGCATACACGATGGCAATCTTCTTGCCGCGGCCGCTGCCGCTGTTCGGATTGCCGCCCATCATGGCTTGCATCAGTTTGAAAAATCCCATCGGGCCCGAGAAATCGGTGTCGACCTCTTTCTGGCCGTAATTCTTCACGTAGACAAGCGACTCGGCGTCATAAGAGTCGGCTAATTCCTTGCGCAGCGTATCGGAATACGCGATGCGATCCACCAGGCCCAGCTCTTTGGCCTTGGTGGCGGTGATGAGGCCGCGATCGATCACTTCCTTGGCTTGGGCAATTGAAAGCGGGCGGGCTTTCACGATCGTCGTGACCATGTCGTCATACATGCTGTCGATCAGCGACGTCATATTCTCGCGCACCGGATCGCTGAACTTCTCGCGCGTAAACGGCTCGGCCGCGCCTTTGTAGGCCCCCATGTGGATGAAATCGGCTTGGATCCCTAGCTTGCCGAGAAGGCCTTTGAAGAACGTGGCCTCGGCGTGGACTCCGGGAAGCACCAATACGCCGGTTTCCGGCATGACGATTTGATCGCAGGCGCATGCCACGAGATAATCGGACGGCATCCCGGTTTCCAGCTGTGCGTAAACTTTCTTGCCGGTCTTGCGGAAGCGGGCGATCGCGGCGCGCAGCTCCTCGACTTTGCCGCGGCCGATCGCGGGATTCTCGATGTTGAGCACGACGCCCGAGATCGACTTGTCCTTCGACGCCTTTTCAAGCCGCGTGACGGCTTCGCGCAGGTCGATGCTGGTCTGCGCGAAGAGGCCCATTTGTCCGGGAGTCTCCGGCAGATCGTCTTTGAGAACTAAGAGGGCGAGGCGCACCTTGTCGCTTTTTGAGGATGAGGTTGACCTTTTGCGCTTGGACGAAGTCGAAGGCTTATCGTCACTGGCGGATTTCGATTCCTCTTTCGCCTTTGCATCGTCTCCAGCCTTTTCGCTCGACTTTTCCTCGTCGGCTTTGGAATCGGAAGCTTCCTTTTTGTTTGCGGCTTGCTTCTCGTCGTCGTTCGATTCACCTTTTGACTCCTCGCTCTTGTCAGCTTCCTTTTCGTCAGCATCGCTGCTCGATTCGGCGACGGCCGCGCCCGATTCCTCGGAACCAAGTACGGTGGAAGCGCCGAATGCCGACCAGGCAATGGCGACCACGGCGGTCAATAAAAAAGCGCTTCGACGCAACAAAGACTGAATGGTCGATTCGAGGATCATCTTCAGAATTCTCCACAAGGCGTTTGGGCTCGCTGGAAATCTTCGCAATACATGCAATTCGCACGGCCCGGTTCGTTCTTGAAGGTTGTTGTCCGCTAGCTGGAATTCAACCGGCCGGCAATCCACCCATTTTAGCGAAGCTTGCGTGAGCATGCACCGGTGATGGGGCGAATCTGTCTGGCTGCCGGCGGGGGTTTTTGTTAGGGTTTTGCCCGTTTGCTTGCTGGCTTGGAAGAAACACGGCCGGCTAAAGCCCGGCCAATCTGGCCGGGCTTTCGTAGACGGGAATACATAGCCGGACCATCGTGGTCCGGCACGATATTCGTCCGGCCAGGATGGCCGGGCTATGTAATTCCGCGTACCGGCGCTCAAGCGTAGCTTTTCGGAGGTGTGCTCGATGCGAACGAATTGCAGCGGCTGGGTTCTGTTCTTGCTGTTTGTGGCGATTGGTTCGACTTGCGGCACGGCGGGCGCGCAGATTTGGCAGAAATTTCTACCCTCGGCCAAGAGTGCGGGGTCAGGAGACCCGCGCACAACGGAGGCCGCGGACACGCGTGCCAAAGAGCGCACAACCGAGGCTAGAGCGGGGCTAATCGACGGCAGCGACGGGCCGACTGCGGATATGCGCTCGATTGGAGGCGGCGAATTCGCCCTCGAACAGGAAAACGGTCCGTGGTTGATCGTTGCCGCCAGCTTTTCCGGCCAAGGCGCCGAGAAGCAGGCCACGGAATTAGCCCGCGAGCTTAGCACACGTTACCGGCTGAAGGCATACCTTCACGAGATGAGATTCGAGTTTGGCGACGAGCCTGCGGGCCGCGGATTGGATGAATACGGCGCGCCGGTCAGGCGCCGCTATCAGCGCGGCGAACGGGTTCGCGAACTTGCCGTGCTGGTTGGCGACTTTAGTTCCATCGACGATCCCGAAGCACAGCAGACGCTGGAGCGCATCAAATCGCTGCAGCCGGACGCGCTCAACGTCGACCCCAACAACACGACGCAAAGCATGGCAGAAGTCAGGCAGGGCGAGGGTTCGCTTTTGGCCAGGCTGGGCCGGCGAAAGCGGGGTCCGATGGCGCAGGCCTTTTTGACGCGAAACCCGATGCTGCCGCGCGAGTTCTTTGTGCCCAAGGGCGTCGATCCGTTCGTGGCAAAAATGAATCAGGGAGTCGAGCACAGCCTGCTCGATTGCCCGGGCCAGTATACCGTGAAAGTGGCAACGTTTCGCGGCAAGACAATCTTGCAAACAAGCGCCGCAAGCGCCGAGGACGCAAAGAGCAAGGGACGGTTTTGGAATCGGCGAAAAAAAGATGACTACAATCCGCTGGTCGAGGCGGCTGAGAATGCACACTTGCTCGCGATGGAGCTTCGTGCCCACGGCTACGAGGCGTATGAGTTTCACGATCGCAACGAGAGCATCGTAACCATCGGCTCATTTGCCCAGGCAGCCCAGAGGCTGGCGGACGGCCGCATCGTCCCCATGCCGGCCGTGCAACGACTCATCGAGACGTTCGGGGCCGCCTACGACACACCGCCCGATCCGCTCACCGGCATCGGCAACGACCCGGGCACGCAGCGCCGCGTGGAGCAAGAAGAACAGCAGTTCAACATGCGGGTCAACGGTCAGCAGTCGCCCGTGGTGCCAGGCATGAATCCCAAGCACGTAAAAATCCTCCGCGGCACCGGCAAACGGAAGAAGCTCGAGCGGATCATTCCTATCGACGTCTATCCGCAGGCAATCGAGGTGCCGAAGCGGTCGATTTCAAGTGCCTACGCAGGCTGAGTGCGATTTCGGATTGCGGATTTCGGATTGCGGATTACGCTTATTATTTCCAATGCGAACAGCGTAATATCAGCCGCGATTGATGCCGCCTGGTGACTTTTGATTCTTCAGATCCGCTGGTGATCGGCACGCGCAATCGCAAGAAGGGCGCGGAATTGGCCGATCTCCTTGCGCCTCACGGCTTCAGCGTTGTCACGCTGGACGAGCTGCCGGATGCCATCGATATCGTCGAGGATGGCGACTCATTCGCGGCAAACGCCGCGCTCAAAGCGACGCAGCAAGCGCGGCACTTGGGCCGTTGGGTGCTGGCCGACGACAGCGGGCTGGAGGTCGATGCGCTGGGCGGCGCGCCGGGAGTTTTTTCGGCCCGATTTGCCGCAATTGCAGCCCGCCTCTGTGAGGCCGGCCCGCCGCCGCTGCAGACGCCGGCTACATCCATCGACGAACAAAACAATGCCGAGCTGCTGAATCGCCTTGGCAAGCTGCCGCTGGAAAAGCGGACCGCGCGCTACGTCTGCCACGTGACGGTGGCCGATCCCCGCGGCACGATTCGCGCCGAGAGCTGCGACGTTTGCCACGGCCGGATTCGCTTTGAGCCGGCCGGCACCAATGGCTTTGGTTACGATCCTTTGTTCGAAGTCGTCGAATATCATCGTACTTTCGGCGAATTAGGGCCGCACGTGAAGCGGGCCATCAGCCACCGCTCGCGGGCGCTGCGGGCAATCCTGCTCAAGTTAGTCGAGATTCTGGATGCTGGATGCTAGTTGCGGGATATTGGATAATGGAAACCGCACACAGCATGCCTCAAGCACCATAGTCGAGAAATCAATGAACGGGACGATTGGAAGAGTTCGGCAATTTACAATTTGCATTTTGCATTTTGCAATTTGCAATTTTCTGATCGGACAGCATGTACGAGGAGAG
>DATFGJ010000091.1:0-2093 GCA_035249585.1 Lacipirellulaceae bacterium | reverse complement strand
TGGCGATCATCGACCGGTTGGAAGGTGGCCGCGAAGCATTCGCCGAGCGCGGATACGAACTTACGACGCTTTTCACGATCGAAGACTTCGGGCTCAAGCCGACAGCCGCGACCCGGCACCCGGCATAGCCGGTCGCCGGGGTGCCCGTAATAGCCGACGGCCGCATGGAAACCACGCTCCACCGCGAATTGAAGCAGCGTTACGCCACCGAAGGTGCGCTCGTCGAACAGCGCATCGGCCGATATCGCATCGACGTCGTGCGCGGCAATGAGCTTGTTGAAATCCAGCTGGCGTCGCTCTCGGCCATTCGCGACAAGATCGCCGCACTGGTCAAGGACCACCGCGTGCTCGTCGTCAAGCCGATCATTGCCGGCAAGTTTCTGGTAAAGCGTCGCCGCGCCGGTGGCCGCATCGTATCGCGCCGGCGAAGTCCGAAACGGCGTACGCTCGTTGATCTGTTTGAGGAGCTGGTGCACTTTACGCGCGTCTTTCCACATCGCCGGCTGACACTGGAGGTGCCGCTCGTGGAGATCGAAGAGTGGCGCTATCCGGGGCATGGCCGGCGAAGATGGCGACGCGATAATGATCATCAAGTCGAGGATCAACGACTTTTGCAGGTGGTCGAGGTGCATCGCTTCCACGCGGCTGCGGACCTGTGCCGGATGCTTCCCGAATCGCTTCCACAGCCGTTTCATACCGGGCACATGGCGGAGGGCCTTGGTATCGAGCGATGGATTGCCCAGCGGATGGCGTATTGCCTTCGCCGCACCGACGCGATTCAATCAGTAGGCAAGCTCCGCGGCGCCTGGCTCTACGAACGGCCAGCCTCGAAGGCCGCGTGAGTAAGACCCGCCTAGTACCCGCGATTCACGCCTGCCGTCATGCAACTACGAACCCGAATTCGAGCAATCGCGCTACTTGTCGGCGCGAGTCTGGTATGCGGCAATTGTTTCACTCAAGATCGTGACGAGCGCGGTTCAACGCGGCCACCCAATATCGTCATTATCTTCATCGACGACCTGGGGTACGCCGACATTGGTCCGTTCGGCGCTAGCGGGTACAAAACGCCGCATCTCGACCGCATGGCGCGCGAGGGCCGGACCTTTACCGACTTCCATTCCGCCACGGCGGTGTGCTCCGCCTCACGCGTCGCGCTATTGACCGGCTGTTATCCTGAGCGAGTGAGCATTCTCGGCGCGCTTAGCCCTCAGGCGCAGCATGGTATCAACGCGGATGAAACCACGCTCGCCGAACTTTGCCGCGACCGCGGTTACGCCACTGCGATATTCGGCAAGTGGCATCTGGGGCATCACCGGCCATTCCTTCCATTGCAGCACGGATTCGACGAGTACTTTGGGTTGCCCTATTCGAACGACATGTGGCCGCGCCATCCGGAGCTGACGTCGTCGTCGCAAGTCGCTAAACGCAAGCAGGGCTATCCCGAGTTGCCGCTTATCGAAAATAACGAAGTAGTCGATGCTGCGGTCGACGGCGACGATCAGGCGAAGCTGACTACGCAATACACCGAGCGAGCCGTCGATTTTATTGAACGCAACAAGGCGCGGCCATTCTTTCTCTACGTCCCGCACACGATGGTGCACGTGCCGCTGTATGTCTCGGAGAAATTCCGCGGCAAGAGCGGCGCGGGCTTGTTCGGCGACGTCGTCATGGAAGTCGACTGGTCCGTGGGGCAAATTCTAGACGCTATCCGCAGCAATGGCATGGACGAACACACGCTTGTCGTCTTCACCTCCGACAACGGTCCCTGGCTTAGCTACGGCAATCACGCGGGCAGCGCAGGCCCCTTGCGCGAAGGGAAGGGCACGATGTGGGAAGGCGGCTACAGGGTTCCCTGCGTCATGCGCTGGCCCGGGAAAATCCCCGCCGGCACCGCCTGCGGTGAACTCGCCACGACACTCGATTTCGTCCCGACGATCACGCGGCTCATTGGCGCCGAGCTGCCCAACGTCATCGACGGCAAAGATATTTGGCCGCTCATGTCCGGCGACGAAAATGCAGTGAGCCCGCACGAAGCTTTTTATTGCTATTACGGCGGAGCACTTTGCGCCGTGCGCGATCGCCGCTGGAAGCTT
>DATFGJ010000090.1:0-7819 GCA_035249585.1 Lacipirellulaceae bacterium | reverse complement strand
GGCGCTTAAGCTCTTGCAAGAATCGTTTACCTTGGCGTCTAGTAATTAGGTCGTTCCTCGCATTCAAGTTATAGAACACAGGCTATGCTCAAACTCCCTGTCATCCGCTGGGGCCAGCCGTACGAGTCGCTCGAGGTGGCCGATGTCAATCACTTTGCTACCGGCGAGCCGATTGCTAAAGTTTGCCAGGCCGGCGGTGGCATCATCAAGCGAGATATGCGCCAAGCGTCAAAGGCGCGCGAGGCGCTGCGCCGCATCCCGGCGCGCGAACTGATTGCGATTCTCGGCAAAGCGGCCGATCTCTATGAACACGGCACGCTGCCAATGGGCGACGGCCAGCAATCGCCCGCCGATTTCGTTCATCAGCAGTCGGCCAGCACAGGCCTGCCCGAGCACATGTGCCGTGCCAACATGGCCAAGAATTCTTTCGTGCTGAAGAACATGGAGAAGATCTTGGACTGCCTCACGCGCGGTTTGAATCTCGAAATACTTTCGCGCGGCTACGGCGAGGAAGGCCGCGGTGTCACCGTGAGCTATCAGTTGCAGTCGCCGGTGCTCGCCGCCGTGCTGCCGTCGAACTCGCCCGGCGTGCACACGCTCTGGCTACCCGCCATCCCGTTGCAATTGGGCCTCGTCTTGAAGCCCGGCCCGCAAGAGCCGTGGACGCCTTATCGCATCTTTGCCGCCTTCACCGAAGCAGGCGTGCCGCGCGAGGCGTTCTCACTTTATCCGGGCGAGGCCGAGGCCGGCGCGGCTGTGCTCGAAGCATGTGACCGCTCGATGATCTTCGGCGGCACACCGACGGTGGACCGTTACCGCGGCAATCCGAAGGTGCAGGCGCATGGCCCTGGCTTCTCGAAAATCCTGCTGGGCGATGACGTCGTCGACCGCTGGCGCGATTATTTGGACCTCATGGTCGAAAGCATCTATCTCAATAGCGGTCGGGGCTGCATCAACTGCTCCGGCATCTGGGCGTCGCGCTACACGCGCGAGATTGCCGATGCGCTGGCTGAGCGCCTGGGCCCGATCGAAGCACTGCCGCCGGATAATCCGCAAGCCGGCCTGGCCGCGTTTACGGTGCCGGGCATGGGCGCCGCGGTTTGGCAACAAATCGAACAAGACATGAAGGGTGACGGCGTTACGCATGTCACGGCAAAATACGGACCACGGCTCGTCGAGCAGCAGCGCGCGAGTTATTTGCGTCCCACGATCCTGCATTGCGAATCGGCCGAATCGCCCGCAGCACATAAGGAGTACATGTTCCCCTTCGCCTCGGTGGTCGCTTGTCCGCAGGCCGAAATGCTGCGGCGCATCGGCCCAACGCTAGTAGGCACGGTGATCACCAACGACGAAGCCTTCCGAGATGCGGCCACCAATGCCACCAACATCGACCGCCTCAACCTCGGCCCCATTCCCACCACCAAGCTGAACTGGCTCCAACCCCATGAAGGAAATCTAGTCGATTTCCTGTACCGCAATCGGGCGCTGCAGGTTGCGTGAATACATGCAAACGATTCCCTCCCGCCAAGCGGGAGGGAATTGATAAGCGCCTATCTTCGTCCCAAGCCATGCCATGCTTCCCTTCGACTTTCACTGCCCGACTCGCATCGTTTTCGGCGCCGGCAAGGTCGACGAGCTGGGGCCGATCGCATCAGCGCTGGGCGCGCGGCGCGTGCTCATGGTAAGTGATCCGGGAATCGTGGCCGCCGGGCACACGCAGCGGGGCATCGATTCGCTGCAGCGTTTCGGACTCGCGGTGTCGCTATTTGATGGAGTGAGCGAAAATCCCACGACCGATCACGTCGAAGCGGGCCTGGCGGTCGCCCGTAATTTCAAGCCGGATCACATCGTCGGCCTCGGTGGCGGCAGCTCGATGGATTGCGCGAAGGGGATCAATTTTTTGTATTCGTGCGGTGGGCGAATGCAAGATTATTGGGGCGAGGCAAAAGCCACTGGGCCGCTGTTGCCGATGATCGCCGTGCCCACGACGGCCGGCACTGGCAGCGAGACGCAATCCTATGCACTGATCGCCGATGCGCGGACCCATGTGAAAATGGCGTGCGGCGATAAGCGGGCAGCTTTCCGAGTGGCAATTCTTGACCCGGCGCTCACCGTCACACAGCCACAACGGGTGACGGCCCTTACCGGCATTGACGCAATTGCCCACGCAATCGAAACCTATGTCACCAAGCGCCGCAGCGCCATTTCGCTGGCCTTCAGCCGCGAAGCGTGGCGGCATCTCGCACCGAATTTTTCGCGGGTGCTCGATGAGCCGGAAAATCTCGCCGCCCGGGCTGAGATGCAGCTTGGAGCATGCCTGGCCGGACTGGCCATTGAAAATTCAATGCTCGGCGCGGCCCATGCACTCGCCAACCCGCTCACCGCCGCATACGGAATTGTCCATGGTGAGGCGATTGCGCTGATGTTGCCGCACGTCATCCGGCGAAACGGCCGGCGCGTGGCCGATTGGTACCATGAACTCCTGATTTCCAACGGTGAAACGGGCCATAAAACCGCCGCCGATCAAGCGCCGGCTGCTCTGGCCGACTTCGTCGCCGCCAATTCACGCCGTGCCGGCCTGGCGAGTACACTTACAGAGTGCGGCGTAGCGCGGGGGAAGGTGCCGGAGCTGGCCGCCGCCGCCGCCAAGCAATGGACCAGCAAGTTCAATCCAGTCGAACTCAGCGAACACGATTTTCAGCAGCTCTATGAAACCGCACTTTGTTAATCGTCGTCCTAAAGCTTGTTGCGCAGTTAGCACAACGCTTGTCGGTTTCGCTGTTTTCGCTGTCTGCACCTTTGCAGCGGCGCAAGATTGGCCGGTGGTGCGCGGCGACATCCTCGGTTCGGGCGTTGCGCAAAGCGCGCTGCCCGACACTCTCGACGTCGTGTGGACCTACAAGGCACCCGATGAGGCCGGTTTTGACGCCACCCCGGTGATCGCTGGTGGTGTTGTCTACGTCGGCGACAATGCCGGCACGTTTCACGCCGTGCGTCTTGCCGATGGCAAGGCGTTGTGGACCAAGACCTTCGAGGACAGCAGCTTTGCGGCCGGCGCAGCAATCGACAAAGATCGGTTGTACGTCGGCGATTTGAATGGCGTTGTCCGCTGCCTGGCGACCAGCGACGGCAGCCAAATATGGGAATCAGCTCCGCTCGACGGCGAGATTTACGCTGGCCCCACCGTGCACGGTGAGGACGTACTCTTCACGTCCGAAGCCGGCACGCTGAGCTGGCTCAACGCGGCCGACGGCAAGCAACGGTTGCCGAATTTCCAAATTGATGCACCACTGCGCTGCACACCCACGATCAACGGCGGTCGCGTGATGCTCTCGGGCTGCGACAGCCTGCTGCACGTCATCAACGCAGCCGACGGCACCGAAACGCATACCGTTAAAATCGACGGCCCGACAGGTTCCACGGCCGCGATGCGTGGCGAGCGCGTTTACTTTGGCACCGAGAGCGGCACGTTCTTTGCCATCGACGTGCCGGCGGACAGCGAGGCCGAGCCTGCAGTGGCCTGGACGTTTCGGGACCCACAGCGCGGCCAACCGATTCGCACCGCCGCCGCTGTTACCGGCAATGTCGTCGTCTATGGCTCGCAAGGGAAGGCGATTTATGGCCTCGATCCGGCCAATGGTGAAGTCAAGTGGAAGCTCGCGACGCGCAGTCGCATTGAAAGCTCGCCGGTGATTGCACAGGGGCGAGTCGTTGCCGCCACGGCAGCCGGAAAGCTGTACCTGATCGCTGCGGCGTCCGGCGAAATCGTCTTCGAAAACGACTTCGGCGGCAGCTTTATCGCTTCGCCCGCCGTGGTCGATGGCCGAGTCATCATTGGAAACGGCGACGGGACGCTGTATTGCCTCGGTTCTAACGATCGTCCGAGCCGAGTAACCACAGAGACACAGAGAGCACAGAGATCGGAGGATAAATGATAAAAGATTGAAGAATGAGAAACGAAAAATCAAAGATGCAACAAACATTGGCTATAACCTCTCATTTCTCATTAATCAATCGTCTTGTCTTCTCCGTGCTCTCTGTGTCTCTGTGGTAAACGAATAAACGCACATCATGTCAACAAGTTCCACGAAAACCGAAGTCGGCAGCTACTTCATCAGCAACTACCCGCCGTTCTCGGCGTGGTCGGCCGATGAATTGGGCGCGGTGCGCGCGGCGATGAACGCGCCACCGGCCGAGGTGCCGCTTGGGCTGTATTTGCACATTCCGTTCTGCCGCAAGCGCTGCAAGTTCTGCTATTTCAAAGTCTTTACGGACAAGAATTCCGCCGAGGTGGAACGCTATCTTGCCGCCCTGTCGCACGAAATTGAGCTGATAAGCAAAATGCCGGTCATGGGCGGCCGGCCGTTCCGCTTCGTTTACTTCGGCGGCGGCACACCGTCGTTCCTCAGTTCGCGACAACTGGAGCGACTCGTCGACCGGCTCCGGGCCAGCGTTTCGTGGGACAAAGCCGAAGAGGTTACTTTCGAATGCGAACCGGGCACCCTCTCCGAAGCCAAGGTGCACACGCTTCGCGAAATCGGCGTGACGCGGCTGAGCCTGGGCGTCGAGCACTTCGACGACACGATCCTGCGCGAAAACGGCCGTGCGCACGAGTCGCCGGAAATCTACAAAGCCTGGCCCTGGATCCGCGCGGCCGGCTTCGCCAACACAAACATCGATTTGATCGCCGGGATGGTGGGAGAAACATGGGATAAGTGGCGCGACACGGTGGCACGCGCGATCGAGCTCGACGCGGACAGCGTCACGATCTACCAGATGGAATTGCCGTTCAACACCGTGTACTCGAAGGACATTTTGGGCGGCGTCATCGAAACGCCCGTTGCCGACTGGGCAATGAAACGTGCTTGGGTCGACTACGCCTTCGATCAACTGGAAGACGCCGGCTATTCGGTTTCGAGTGCTTACACCATGGTCAAGCACCCGGAGCGCGTGAATTTCAGCTACCGCGATAATCTTTGGCAAGGCAGCGACCTCTTGGCCACGGGAATTGCGAGCTTTGGCCATATCTCGGGCATTCACTACCAAAATCATCCCGAGTGGGAGCAGTATTGTGCAGCGCTCGAGGCCGGAAACCTGCCACTCAACCGCGGGATGCGCTTATCGTCACACCAGCGGCTCGTGCGGGAAATGATCCTGCAGCTTAAGCGCGGTTACCTGAATATCGAATATTTTCGCAATAAGTTCGGCGTCGACATTCTCAATCAGTGGTCGGATGTATGGGCTAATTACGAGCAAGACGGTCTGTGCCGCTTGGATAGCGCCGCCGACCGCGTCGAGCTTACGCGGGAGGGGCTGCTGCAAGTCGATTCTCTTCTGCCGGCTTTTTTCGAGCCACAGTACCAGGGCGTGCGATACACATGAGTCGCGCCCGCCTCGAGTCTCCCGACGATTGTCCTAGCCCGCATGGGCATACAACCTGCAGCGATCGCCCGCCACGGACGCGATGTTCCGTACAAAGGTGACGCACGTTGCGAGCGATTCAATCGAAATTCTGCTGGTTCGCGAGTTTGCGTCACGCGGCGGTGGCGTTTGCCGTGCTGGTGCTGGCGGGCCATTTGGCCGCGCAGTCGACTGGCACGTTCGTTGATCGCGCGCTGCCTACAGACCTGCGCGTCATGTCGTACAACATTCATGAGGATTCGATATTTCCCGACACCAATGCAAGTCGGGCCGCCAAGTTCTCGCGGGTCGTACGGTCCCTCGTGCCGGACGTGATCAACCTGCAGGAGATCTACGCTCACACGTCGGCGGAAGTAGCGAGCCTGATGAACAATCTTTTGCCGCTGGGCGCGGGCGCCACGTGGCATGCGCACCAGGCATTCGATAGCGTGATCGTGAGCCGGTTTCCGCTTTCCCTGCAAAGAACAAATACCACGCCGGCCAGCCCGCGAAGCATCGCCATCGCGTTGGTCGACCTGCCCAACAGCATCTACGCACGCGATTTCTATTTCATGAACAATCACTTCAAGTGTTGCGGCGACGTTGGCGGGTCGGAAGACGCTGAACGGCAACGGCAGGCCGATGCGCTGGCCAGTTGGATGCGCGACGCGCGAGCTCCGGGCGGCTCGCTGAACTTGCCCTCCGGCACGGCCATGGCCGTCGTCGGCGACTTGAACATCGTTGGCAGCCTGAGCCCGCTCAACACATTGCTGACCGGCAACATTGTGAACGAGGCAAGCTACGGCGCCGATTCGCCGCCCGACTGGGATGGCAGTCCTCTTACCGATGCCCGGCCGTTGCACAACGGCGTCGGCCCAGCCGACTATACATGGCGCGACGATGGGACCGATTTCGATCCCAGCCGGCTGGATTTCATGCTGTACACGGACAGCGCTACGTCGATCGGCAAGCAGTTTGTGCTGAACACCGTGGCGATGTCGGCTGCCGATCGAGCGGCCGCCGGTTTGCAAACCTATGACGTCACCTTGGATAACTTCGGCGTGACGTACGATCACTTGCCCCTGGTATTCGATTTCCGATTTCCGCAGCCGCAGCTGCCGGGCGATTTCAATTCCGACCGCACGGTCAATTCGGCCGACTACGATCACTGGCGTGCCCGCTTTGGCTCGGCTGAGGCCTCGGCGGACGCGAATCACAACGGCATCGTGGATGCGGCCGACTATGTCGTTTGGCGCAAGGCTATCGCCACGGGGATCGGGGTTGGCGGTCAGGCAGCTACCGTGCCTGAGCCGGCATCCAACGTGCTCTGCCTTGTCCTTTTGGTCGTGTTGAACGGGGCACCGATCCGGCGGTAAGAACTCCGCTTCCTCATCTGTTCCCCCTCGGGGATTTGCCAAGATGCTCAAAACTCCCCCCTGGGTTTTGAGCATCTTCGTGTGACGGACGTGGATTCGATCGGTCATGTGCTGGACGAAACGCGCGCAGTTTCGGGACAGGCGCTTGATTTTCGCCTCACTCATATTTTTTCTTTTTTCTGGTGGGGCGAAATTCGGCGAATTTCGCCCCACCTTGCCCGCGCAAGTCGTTTGCTGGTTGGCGGTTGTTGTGTATCGGTGGGGCGAAATTGTCTGAATTTCGCCTCGGGGGGTGTGCAAAATTGTCTCCAGGTGAGGCGTTATTCGGTGCAGGCACTTCAAGGTGCCACATCAGATGTCCAAAATTCCCCCCACCTACTTTTGGACATCTGATGCGATTTGGGTTTGTCCAATCTCTGCGGTTCGCCGCGGTGACAGGTTCGCTTGGGTGCCACTCGCCGCTGCGAGTGCCATACCAATCATCATGGAATGCGATGCGATATTGTCGAGCACACATTAGCCTGTCGTGGAACTCAATCTGCTGGAACGTCGGAATGATGCGATCATCCGCAAGGCCCTGGCAACCAAAACACTGGCATAGCCAATGGCACCCGGCGCGATCAGCTTTCAGCCAGATGCGGCAGATGTGCAAAACTCCCCCCACATACTTTTGGACATCTGATGTATTTTGATACAGGTTTGCGATTGCGCCCGTCGGCGCGCAACGGTAGCGCAGCTTTTTGGATGAACGGACGACTGCTCTGTCTGGCTAAGAGCTAACAGCTAATAGCTTCACCCAGTGTCGTGTACATTAGCACACTATGTGGCCGAAAACAAGAAGCAAGTTGTTTTTGAGATAAACGCGGAGAAAAATCGCGTGCGCGCTCGCGCAGGAAAAGGTTTGGAATCGGCCAGGAAATGTGGTAAGGTCGACGCGGGGCGTGCTGCGCCGAGGGAGTCGTGCCTTGTGCGTTGGCGCGAGTCAATCCTGCATTGTCGGATGCTTGATGTTACCGGGTCATCGCGGTGAAATAGAGTCGAAC
>DATFGJ010000089.1:0-3863 GCA_035249585.1 Lacipirellulaceae bacterium | reverse complement strand
GACAAACCCGGCTGCCGGCGTGTAGACGATCAAGCGGCCGCCCGCGCCAATCGTAGCGGCGCCGCCAGCAGAGGTGGCCGTCACCGCAGTAATGTGCTGAGGCCCGGCGTAGTTCGCCCCAAAGAGGTCGTTCACAAGCACTGGCAGCGCCTGTGGTCCATCCGCCGCGTCGACCCGGAATTGGTCATCCCGCACGCGGCGGATGATTTCCACCGAGACGGTCGCCGTCATAAAGCCGTCGACGGTGTAAGTAAAGCTGTCACCGCCGTGAAAATCGTCCGGCGGCTCGTATGAAACAGATCGCCCGTCGGCGGCGATCGTCACCGTGCCCCCGTGCGCCGATTGAGTCACACCGGTGATCAGCTTTGGCCCCGGATAGAAATAGTAAGGATAATAACTGGCCTGAAAATCGTTGGCCAAAACGTCCAGTCGATTGGTGGCCGAGTTCTGATCGACGACGAAACTATCCGCGTTGACGACGTTGTGTATCCAAACCGAAACGGTCGTCTCGTATTTGCCGTCGACGGTGTAGCGGATGACGTGCGAGCCGGCCGTCGCCGGATCGAACAACAGCGTCCGGCCATTTTGAATCGACACCTGGCCGTCAGCGCTGATCAGTTCTACGGCGGTGATCACCGCCGGCCCGGCGTAGCCGCGGCCAAAGTGATCGTTCGCGAGCACGTGAAGTGAATAAGGCTGCGCCGCATCCGGGTAAAACTGATAGTAATCCCCTTGCGCAAGAGGCGTCACTTGCACGGTGACGTTGGCTTCCAGTTCGCCGTCCACCGTGTATGTAAAGGTATCGGAGCCGGTGTAGCCGGCCGCCGCCGTATAGAGAAGCGATTTGCCGTCGCTGCGGATCGAGACCGTGCCGCCGTTCGAAGTCGGCCCGACCGCCGTAATCAGGCGCGGGCCCGTGTAGCCGTTCCCCAGAAAATCATTGGCCAGCACGTTCAGTACGGCGCCGGGCGTATCCTGATACACGCCTGTGTTTATGTAATCGTCGCGCACCGGACGCGTGACATTCACGGTTACGCGGGCCTCATGCAATCCATCGGCGATATATGTGAAACTGTCGCTCCCGGTGAAGCCAGGGGCCGGCGTGTAGAGAATACCCTGACCACCAGGCGCAATGCTCACCGTGCCGCCCTCTTCCGACTGAGTAACCGAGGTGACCTGGTCAATCACGTCGTGAATCTGATTTTCCAAGTCGCGGTACGTGTCGTTCTGCAGCACGTCGTAAAAGAAATCGATGCTGTTCTCGTCTACCGAGAAGCTGTCGTCCTGCACCGGCCGGTGCAGATAGATCGTCACGTCCCCTTCGTAGCTGCCGTCCACGACATATTTAAAGGAATCCGTCGCCGTGCCGTAATATTCGAAATCGCCAAAATCCGCCGGCTGCGTGTAAATGAGCGCCTTGCCGTCGCTCGAAATCTCGATCGTCGCGCCCAGGCGGCTTTGCGTTACGTGCGTGATGCGCTGGTCGCCGGCATAGCCGGGCCAGAACGGATCGTTCGCCAGAACATTGAGCGTGGTCGGCGGATCGTGCTTCACGAATTCATAGCGGTCGCTCTTGAGCGTTTCGGGAATACGAATGGTGACTTGCGCCGGGTAAAGTTCGTCGACGACGTAAAGGAACGTCTCGTCGAGATACGGCTCCTCCGGCGGCGTGTAGAAGATCGACTTGCCGTCGTCGGCGACTTCGACGGTGCCGCCGGCGCTGCCGACGCTCACCGCCGTGATCCGCCGCGCGCCGCTGTAGCCGGGCCAGAACGGGTCGTTGTCCAGCACGTCCAGCTGGTGCTCCGCGCCGTCGGGCGGAATGTTGTAGTTATCAAAAGCCAATGGCGATACGACGCTTACGCTCACGCGCGCGGTAAGCGTGCCGTCGACGGCGTAGACGAATGTTTCGGTGCCGAAGAAATCGGCCGGCGGCGTATACAGAATGCCTCGCCCGCCGTCCGCAATTTCAATCCGCCCGCCTTCGCTGCCAAAGCTCACGGACGTGATCAGCTGCGGACCCTGGTACTCGCTGCCGAACGTGTCGTTCGCCAGCACGTCTAGCTGCGTTTGTGGGCCGTTCTCTTGCAGGCTGAATGCATCGTCAGCCAGCACCGCCTCACCATTGAGCACATAGCGGGCTTCCAGCAGCTCCAGCCGCAGCTGCCGCCGGTCTTGCCTCGCCTTCCGCTTGAGAAAAGAGACCATGACACCTCCTCCCGCCCGCCAGAAAGCGCGAGCGCCGCGACCGTCATTGTACCGCAAAAAAAGGCGCTTCTACCCCTGGTATAGGCCGATTTTTCTGGCCCTGGCTGCGCACTTATCCCACAGATTCCTCAGCAGGGCCGAAGCCTAGTTGATTTGTCCGAAAATGCCAATATTCGCGAGCCGGCCGAGTCGACTGCACGGCAATCGCCTGCGATTTCAACGATGCCCAACCCCGTTCGCCCCACTTCGCTCCGGCCCTCGGGAATAGCCGACTATTAATCTAACGGTCGAGCATTTCACAATTTTTTCGCGATCGACGCGGTAGATTTCGCCGCCAGGCCGGTACAGGCCCGCTCAGCGCAAGCACGATTGCGAGCACTGGCATGGCCACAGGTGACGGCGAATGAAACACGCCGTTGGGGCATTCCGATGGCGCGGGCGAGGACGCCGTGTTAACTGGAAATCGCACTTTCGAGTGGCGAAAGAATCCAGTACTGCGTCAGCGGCCGCCCAGGTTGCGATCGTGCGGACGCGATCGCGATTTCGATCCGTCCGTGAATTTCGGCGCGGGCAGTGGCTTGGGATTCTCGGGCGGCGTGATCTTATTGCTGGAGTTGCCGCCGCAGCCCGGCTGCACGACGATCAAAGCCGCCACCAGCATCCACGCGCTTAAAAGCGTTCGGCTGAAAACATGTATGCGAAGCTTAAGCATCCAATTGCCTCCGGCTGCGAAAACCCTAGAACTGGCTGAGGTCTTCGGTCTCGCCGCCTTGCATCGTCGAAAGCGCGTCCAACACGGGAACAGTAATTTCCTTGGGAAGACTGTGCACCGAACCGTCGGCATAGACGAATTGCACGATGTTCCCCTGGTGCAGGCTGCCAAAATAGGACCAATGAATCTGGTACCGCGCGCCCTCATTGGGAAAGCCGTCCTCCGCCGAGGAATCAAGGCCGAACACGGTTGGCAAGTTCGCCGAGCCCATCCAAGCGTGTCCCAAGGCGAATTCACCATGGCCCGACCCGTCCTCGGCTTGAATGCCCTGACCGACCATTCCCGGCGCTTCGCCGAACATCAGCATCTTGGATGTTCCATCGATAATATGCGCGGTTGAATTCTTCGAGCGCGTCGTATAAATGCCGACCCAGGCCTTGTCCAATTGGACTTCCTGGTTCGGTCCGATGCGCGCATACCAGCCGGAACCGACTTTTCCAAAGATTCCCGCTACGCCCATGTAATGTGTCAGGCCGAGACCAACGTCAGTGTCCCAGAAGGCCGCGTGAATGGTGAACGTTGTCGGCTCGAGCTCGCCGTACATTATCGCCGTGATGCCATCGGGCCTTGCGCTGACCATCGACGGGCACAAGAAGGCGCTCAACGTTGTTTGGCCGAACGTTCCTGCATTGTCGTCCTCCCACCAGTTTTGCTCGTCACGCGAATCCACGCCGGTCTCAAGCGTCTTTGTGACTTGGTCATAGACGGATTGTGCCTCGAGTTGCGGCAGAAGATAAACGAGTACGCCGATCCACTGGTGCTTATTCTTCGGCGACGGACGAGTTGGATCATCAAGTGCGCCGAAATCATTCTCATCGATGCTACCCAGGTAGCCCGGCGGAAATACCTTTCGAGTCGCTTCGTAGTTGAGCGCCGCAAGGCC
>DATFGJ010000088.1:0-4329 GCA_035249585.1 Lacipirellulaceae bacterium | reverse complement strand
AGTTGATGAACTTGGCGGCCAGGATCGACCCGTACTTCGGATCGGGCTTGAGTTGCTTGCGGCTGGCGGTGATACGACCCATGTGTGGCTTTCGGTTATTGGCTGTCGGCTATCGGCCAGACTTTGATTGAAATCTTGTGCGGGCTTCTGGCCGACAGCCGATAGCTGACAGCCAATAGCCCGCCTACCCCTTCTTCGCTCCATAGCGGCTGCGGGATTGTTTGCGGCCTTGGACGCCCAGCGTGTCGCGGGCGCCGCGCACCACCTGATAGCGCACGCCCGGAAGGTCTCGGATGCGGCCGCCGCGCACCAGGACGATGCTGTGCTCCTGCAGCGAGTGGCCTTCGCCCGGGATGTACACGGTGACTTCCTTGCCGTTCGAGAGGCGCACGCGGGTGATCTTCCGCAGGGCCGAATTCGGCTTCTTGGGCGTCATCGTGCGCACAAGAAGGCACACGCCGCGCTTCTGCGGGCACTTGTCGAGCACGGGCGACTTCGAAAACTTTCGCTTGGATCGCCGCGGGCGACGCACAAGCTGGTTAACGGTAGGCATCGAGGGCCCTTCGCAAGGGACAATCGGGCAAAACTAGTTGAAACCAATAAGTTTACGGGATGCAGGATGGGCGTCAAGGGCGGACCGACGCCCATCAAAGGTTGGCTGGGCAATGCCCCGAAAATGATGAGTTGGGGTGTCGCTTCGCCCCAGGCTACCCCTGCTCTTAAGAGGCCCTGCCATTTGACCGAGCGGGCTCTGGCTTCGTGGCCCCTTCCATGACCTGAAAGATAAGCTTCTGGGTTTCATCGGGCATGTCCGCCGGCTTAGCTACCTTGGGCAACTCTTTTTCCTCAGTGGAGAGCCGGCGTTCAATTTTCTTGACGTCCTCGGCGGCCGGCAGCTCTTCCGGCACGATGCGCCGTTTTTGCAGCAGCTTGCGCACGTCGCGGTTGTTTTTGATGTGCTCGCGGGCGATTTGGGCCTCGGTGTGCAGGTAGTCGCGCTTGATGCTGAAGTTGGTGATCTCGTTGGCGAAGTCCTTGGCCTTGATGGTGATCGTGGGCAGGAAGTCGGCCATCGCGCGGCCCTTGGGCACGCGCAGGCGCTGCTTCATTTGCCGCGTGGTGACGCCGCCAAACAGGGCCTGGTCGCCCTTGGTGCGGATGCGCGAGAAGCCACCCTCGTCCTCGACGTGCTCGTAGATCAGGCCGGAGAGAACTTTTTCCGAACGGCTGAGCTTCTTGCGGGCGTCGAGCCGCTCCTGGTCGGCCAGCCGGCTTTCAATCATCTCCTGGCGGCGAGTTTGCACGGCGAAGTACGTCTGCGCGAACGCGACCGCTTCCTTCGCCGAGTTGGCGTTCTGAGCGATCAGGTAGCAGGCGTAACGCGTGAGGGCATAGTCGTCGCATGCCATGTCGGCGCCGCGCTCGGCCGGCACCATCTTGCTCAATTCCAGGAAGTGATCGCTGGCCTCATAACCGGCCAGCTCGCACGAAGTGCGCGCCTTATTGATGACGCGAATGAAGTTCGACCAGCGTTTGTAACCTAACACTTGCTGCAGATCCCGCGCAAGCCAGAACTCGGTGCCCGTTTGAACCTCTTTGTGCACCAGCTCTTCGAACTTGCGGTGCAGCTTGGTGATCAATTCACGTTTCATTGTGCGGCCTGGATTATATGTATGAAGGTACACTATCAGCCTATGTTGAATTATAGGTATCCGCCCAGGAATGTGTACGGACCGCACTGCTAGCATCGATGAAATAATCGTGCGCAAGTCTCAAGCGGAATGGGTGGCTGGGGTCGAAGTCGCCGGAGGGACTGAGCCCCCGAGTGACGCTGGGCGCTTCGCTTCGCTCGACCCCAGCCACCTCAAAAAAACTTACGCTCTTCGAAGTCGCTTCAGCTCTTTACTTTGATTTTGCGCGACTTCGACTGCTCGGTCTTGGGCAGCGTGACACAGAGCACACCATCGCGGTATTCGGCCGCAACTTCGCTTTCGTTCACGGCTGCCGGCAGCGTGATCGAGCGCGAGAAGCTGCCGCTGTGCCGCTCGACGCGATGGAAAGTGCGGCCCTTCTCCTCCTTTTCCTCCTGTCGCTGGCCCATGATCGAGAGTACGTTACCACTGACCTGGATGTCGATGTCGTCCGGCTTGGCGCCGGGCAGGTCCATACGGACTTCGACGGCTGTGTCGGTTTCCGAAAGGTCGACCGACGGTGCGGCCAGCGCGGCACCGAACCAGCCTTCGTCATCGCCGCCCCAAAGGCGCGAGCGCAAGTCGTTCATCTCCTCGCGCAGCGCGGTAAAGGGATCGCGCCGCCACATCGAGCTTAGTCCGCCAGAACGTCGTGTTGGAAGATTGGTAGCCATGGGTTCCTCCTTTCGATTTTTGAAGTCGATTGAGCGCGCGGGCATGCACCGCAGCTCTATTGAATTCTATCGCTGCGGTCAATCGTCGAGGGAAAGGAGCGGCTCTAGCCGAACCTCCGATGCGGCATTGAAAGCAATCGCAAATCTAGGACGGCGGTGGAATGTGCGCGTTTCTCGGCGTTTTCTCGAAGATGCTCAAAACTCCCGCGCGGTATTTTGAGCACCTACGGTCCCGCTGTTGGGTTTAGTGACAGGTGCGCAAAATTCTCTGGTATGGGTTTTGCGCATCTGTTCAAGCCTGTGAAGTTCACGAAAATGGTCAATGAGCGCGCAAGCCCAGCGCGGCGCCTCGGGCGACTGAGGCGCGATCGCAATCGCTGAGCGGGTATATGAACTGATGAACACTATAGCATATTGAGTGGCCACCTTCAAGGCATTCGCTTGGCCGTCCAAGCACTAGATTGGCACCTGTCGGCGAGCCGATTCAGGACGGCAGTTCGCGAATAACACGGCAGGGGTTGCCGGCGGCGAAGACATTGGCCGGAATGTCGCGGGTGACGACGCCGCCGGCGCCGATGACCGCGCGGTCGCCGATTTTTACGCCGGGGCAGATGATGGCCGCGCCGCCGACCCAGACGTCGGAGCCGATCTCGACCGGCTTGCCGAACTCCAGGGCGACCGTCGACTCATCGCCAGCCGGCGGGCGGCGCATCTTGTACTCCAGCGGGTGCATCGCCGTGTAGATCTGCACGGCCGGGCCGAAGAGCGTGTAATCGCCGACGCGGATCGTGCACACGTCGAGCAGGATGCAGTTGAAGTTGAAGTAGCACTTGCGGCCGAGGAGGATGTTGGAGCCGTAATCACAAAAGAACGGCGGCTGGATCCAAACATCGTCGCCGCCGGCGCCGAGCAGCTCGCGCAGAATGTGGCGGCGCACGGCCTCGTCGGCCTCACGCGTGGCATTAAGGTCCTGGCAGAGATTGCGGGCTCGCTCGCGCGCGGCGACTAGCTCTGGATCGAGCGGATCGTAAAGCTCGCCGGCGAGCATTTTTTCGCGTTCGGTGGGCATGACGGGAACAAGCCTTGGAAAATCATTCCTCGCCGAATTCGTCTTCGTATTGGGAGTAATCGAGTTCCGGCTCTTTGTCCCAATCAGGGTCATCAATACCGCAATCAATATTGGCCGGCTTGGGGTCTACGTACCAGATGCCGACCTTTTCCTGCAGCGCGTAAAGCAGTCGTGAAACGGCCGGCCAATTCGATCCGAAATTGGCCTTAGCTTCGGCCTCGGCCATCTTCAGTTGGGCGCTATCGTAGACGTCCGTCGGCGGGCCATCGAAATACACCTTGCCGAAATCCAAAAGGTACGGCGGTTGCACGATCGACATTTCAATAACTTGCAAGGCATCGTCCCAGCCGAACAGCCGAGGAATGTCGAAACCGCATAGCCTATGGATGCCCGCCGCCTTTAAACGCCTGTAGCTTTCGAGTTCGTCTTGGTAGTTTTTCGCACTAACGACGACTTTGATTGCCGATGGTCTAGTGGATCGCCAAACCTCGCCGTCGGTGCCGGCGCCAAGGCGCGCTTTACGCAGGATTCGATGGCCGTTATTCTTAGCGTAGGACTCCGCTTTGAGGATTAACTCCGATTCGCCTGCCATGCCCAGCGTCACTCCATACTCGGCGAAGGTCGTTTTATCGCTTCTTGTGGATGGCGTTTCGCTGGCTCTGTCTCATGTCGGGCCGAACGAACTCATCGTGCGCGACGAATGCGAACCGATTCCATCGGGCGACGCTAAGCTCTACATTCGCGTCGACGACTCTAAACGAATGCGCAAGGTCTTCCTGCCGCACGGCATCCCGGGCCCGCATGTGCCGGTGATGTTTCTGTAGCGGCGTTCACGCCGCTGGTAATAGCCCCGGCGTTTACGCCGGGGTCGGCGACATTGAACCCCCATCAGCAG
>DATFGJ010000087.1:0-4698 GCA_035249585.1 Lacipirellulaceae bacterium | reverse complement strand
TGCTGCAGGGCCAGCAAGATGCCCAGAGCGAGCATCGCCCAGGCCACAGCGATAAGCGTCACCAGGACGTGAAACTGGCGATTGATCTCGCCGGCCTCAGCAAACTGCCAGAAGCCTAGCTTCGGCAGCCGACCCTGCGAGCTGAAGTAGGTCCATAGATGGACTACATAAAACGCACCGATGGCGACAATTCGAAGCAGGTTCGCGCGCGACTCCGCATCATACGCCTGCCAGCGCTGAGCGACGAACCAGTCGCGCTCCCTCGTCGACTCGGATGTGACGCCGACCGCCATGACAGGCATGCTCCGCAACGCGAGAAGAATTGCTGGGGCCGGGCCAGTATAGCGTTGATCAAAGGCAATGTCACGAGAGCGCCATCACCGCGGGCAAGCTGCACGGCAGGCAACACAATGGCCCGAAACGCGGTGCTTGCTTTGTCGCGCGTCACATTGCAACTAGTGAGCGATCAATCCGCAGCACCCGATGCAATGTCCGCCGCGTCGCGCGTAGACAGATTCTTCCACAGCGTCAGGTCGACGGCGTCGCCCACGAGCCGTGCGCTGCCGTCCGCGAGCAGGATATTCACCCCGCCCGGATGGTTGCTGCGCGCGGCGCGCCAGCCGTAGGCTGAGTAGAGTTTTTGGGGAGGCAGGGTTGGATCGACGGTCACCGAGGTGATGCAGTCGAAGTTGGCCGCGTTTGGTGAGTAATAGTGGTTATACAAGGCGCAGCGATATTCGCCGCTGCACCAAGCGAAACCGCGCGGGTCATTTCCGTTTCCCATCGTGGAATTAAAAGTTTTAGTGCCGTTGCACTTTGCATCCGTAAGGTCGGGAACCGCGGAGAAGCCAAGCGGAAATTTATAGTTGCGTTCCGGCGTCGCCCCGCCAAAGCCGCTTGTAGCGTCCTGCTGCGTATCTTCGCCCAGCAAGCTCTCCGACATCGCAACGGTGTGCGAACTGCCATCGCCGAGGTTTGCAAACGCGGTCGCCGAATTGACGTAGAAAACGCCATCCGTTTCGAATGGCGTACCGCCTCCTGCGCCTGAGCCGGCGCAAGCCACGTAGTTCGTCGGTCCCCACGCTGTTTTAACCGGCTGCCGAAGGTCACTGGAACAAAGAAACTCCGGCAGCACCTGAGCCACGCCGGATTTATTCTTGTCGGCGATAGGATAGCCGGCTCCCGGCATGTAAAGCGGCAGCGAAAGGTCCAATAGATCGCGGACAGCCTGGTTCTCCATATAAGGCAACAAGTGAGCCAGCGAAGACCAGCGATAAAAAGTTTGGGGGTGATTTGGCTCGCCCGCATAGGTTTTTGCAACTGAGCCCGGTGGAAAGTGTGTCTCCGCCGACACGTAATTATGCAGCGCGATTCCGAGTTGTTTGAGATTATTCAAGCATTGCGTGCGCCGCGCTGACTCCCTGGCGCTTTGAACGGCCGGCAGCACGAGCGCCACCAGCACGCCGATAATGGCGACGACCACCAGCAGCTCGACTAGAGTAAACGCTCCGCGTTTACTCTTGCTCACTGCCCTGACTTCGGCGGACCCGGCACCCGGCAGAAGCCGGTCGCTGGGTGCCCCAGTCGAGCCGAGCCTGCCGAAGGACAGTTCCAGGATACTGAAAGCCGCCGCTCTTGCCGGACGCGGCGTTGCGGTCATGGCCCAGCGATCGGTTGGTAGCATCGCCATACTCGGCTCGTGCCTAGTTTCGATAGACCATGCTGCGCGCCAGAAACGCGATGAGCAACATCGTAACAGCGGCCGGCTCTGGGACGGGGTCGGCGCCGAGCGCAGCGGAACTGGCCAGTTCGGACTTGCCGAAGTTTGCCCGCCAGTCGTCGTAATCGGATGTATCGACCGCGCCGGGCGTATCGTCATTAGGTAGCGAATCGGTCGGCGACGCCTTGCGCCAAACCACGTAATCCGCCGCATCAACACCACCGTCGTTATTGAAGTCGCCGATGACCGGTGTCGGCACGACCACGAAAGCGGTCGCTTCAGTAAATCCGTTTTCGCTGGGCACGGCGAACGTGCCCAAAAACGTCCCGTCGAACGCATAGCGCGAGATATTTCCTGATCCATTGACAATTCCCAAGATGCCAGCAAGGAACCCGTCTCCGTCCGGCGCCAGCGCCAAGTCTTGGGGAAACGCTACGCCTGTGATCCCCCACGACGGGTCCATCTGTCCGCCTGATAATGCGAATCGGCGAATGTTGGATGAGAACAAGCCGGAAACATAGACATAGCCGTCGTGGATCATGAGACCGGTCGCGCCGTTGATTGCGGGCAACGGCTCCACAAGATATCCAGGAAACGCCGAAACAGAAGAATTCGAAATCGCGATCCCGCCGCCCGCACCGCTGGCATCTTGAAACGCTGCGGCCAACAGCTCGCCCGCGGACGTAAAGCTCAGCGACGACGTTGGAGTGGGCACTTCTTCATCTGAGGTCGGCAACATTAGTTTTGCACCCGCGCTACTTCCGTCGGCGAAGAATTGCGAAACGCCCCCGGACAAATTTGCAATGTAAACCTTGCTGCCGTCCGGGCTGAACTGGATGTCGTTCGGAAACGCGAGCCCGCCCGTCGCATCGGCAAAAATCGTCGGATTGCTCGCCACTCCGGTTGCTGGATCGAAGTCGTACTTCATGACACGACTGTTTTGCGAACTGGAAACGTACAGCTCGTTGAAATCCGGAGACATTCCGATGCCCGTCGGCTGATTCAGATCAGCGGAGTTGTCGATAACCGTTCCGAGAAGCGCACCCGAAGCGCTGTAGCGATAGACGCTATTCGAGAGCCGATCAACTACCAGCAGATCGGCCGCACGTGACTCCGACGGCGCACCCCAAAAGACGGCAACGCCAATCAACAGCGCGCATTTTGCGTAACTGTGGCGGTACTTACGTCGTTCAGAGCTGATATATTTTGAGTGCAACACGCTAAACGCAAGTGCGACTTGCACAGCAACGCCGAGTGACTGAACCAGACAGTCTCCAAAAGCCAAACTGGCTCAGACCATCCTATACCACGAGCAGCGGCGGTCTACTGCTCGCGCCAACTGGAGCCGCGGCGGAAACGGCCTTGCCGGCACAGGGCGCAGGCTCCGCCCAGCATCATCAGCACGAGCGAACCGGGCTCGGGAACGAAGCCGGCGACGATGTTATCGTAGAGCATGCCATCGGCCGCATCCGTAGACTCGATAATTTCCACTTGATTAAACGGAACCGTGTCGGCAACTCCCAGAAAGAAGACGTTGTTGCTTCCCCACCCGGGGCCAACTTGCACCGGTACGTCGACAAAGGCACTGGTAGCGGTGTTTCTCAGGCGAAACGTGGTCGGGTTGTTATTCGCCATGTCGCCCCCTTGAATCACGTAAGCGCCAAAGGCGGTGATGGGCTGATTGAAGGTAAACATCGTGTTCGCTTGAGGGAAGACGATGAGATCGCCCTCGAGGAGCGCCTGCGTGCCAATTTGAAACGTAGGGGCGACCTGCGCAATGACTCCCTGGGTGGTGGCTGTAATCCCAGTGGTGCCGAACACGAGCGTCGGATTAACTCCGACGGCGGTGTCGATGTTGTCGACTCCGAACGAATTCAGCGAGAGGGTGAAGCGGCTGAATTGCTCCTGCGAGTTCGGAAACGACGTCATGAGGGCGGTGTTGTCGTCGCGACCGAAGAAGACCACAGGCGCTCCCAGGCCCGGCCGCGCCGCAGCGCTTAACGAAGCAAGAACGACTGCCAAAAGAGCCAAACGCAATAAGCTGCACAGAGGCATTAGACCATCTCCTTCCAGAACCAATGTTGTCAAACCGAGTCGTTGGAGCGGGCGCTCGCGCAGCGCCGGAACCTCAAATTATCTTTAACCCCGCGATGAAT
Organism: Lacipirellulaceae bacterium; assembly: GCA_035249585.1. Lineage (GTDB taxonomy): Bacteria > Planctomycetota > Planctomycetia > Pirellulales > Lacipirellulaceae > JABDGM01. The sequence goes on along the minus strand of DATFGJ010000087.1, from coordinate 822 downwards.
TGCCAGGCGCCGCGATAAATCCGTCCGTTCGGCCATTGCTTTCTCCCGGACTTGACGCTCGTTGCCTCGACCGCATAGGCTGATGAATTCTCCAAACCCTTTAGAACCAAGCATTTCCGACAGGTTTCTCCCATGGCCGTACCCAAACGCAGACAATCGAACTCCCGCACCGGCATGCGCCGCTCCCACGACGCCTTGAAGCCCAAGCAGCTCCAGGCCTGCCCGAAGTGCGGCACACAGAAGCCGTCGCACGTCATCTGCCCCAACTGCGGTCATTACGCCGGCCGGACCATGGTGGAAACGGAGTAGCGGACTAAATCCCTACTCGCGCGTCGCCATCTCGAACGATGTCAACGACCGACGCCAAGGTTGCCTTTCTCTTCCCCGGCCAAGGGGCTCAAACGGTTGGCATGGGCACGACGGTTTGCGCTCATGTGCCGGCTGCTCGCGCATTGTTTGATCGGGCGTCGACGGTGCTGGGCTATGACTTGTACCACTTGTGCGCTGACGGCCCGGCGGCCAAGCTCGACACGACGGTCCACAGCCAACCGGCCCTGTTTGTTGCCAGCCTCGCGGCGCTTGAGCAGTTAAAACAAAACTCGCCGGAGCTGGTTGACCGCTGCGCGGCAGCGGCCGGTTTAAGCCTTGGTGAATATACGGCACTTGTCTTTGCTGGTGTAATGGATTTTGAGAGCGGCCTGCGCATCGTGGAGGCGCGCGGCCGGGCGATGCAGGACGCCGCCGACGCCCAATCGAGCGGCATGGTCAGCGTGTTGGGCCTCGGGCGTGAACAAGTCGAGTCGCTTTGCAACGAAGTCCGCC
>DATFGJ010000086.1:0-3072 GCA_035249585.1 Lacipirellulaceae bacterium | reverse complement strand
TGTTCCAGGCAATGAGCTTCCGGTTCTCTTTGGCCTGTCCCGTAGCAGGCAAGGTATCGGTCAAGTAACATCGAAGCCATGTACAATAACCGCCCGATAGCTGCCCCCGCCTGGTTTGTCACCTTCTTTCTGGCATACTTTTTCGCCAGCAACCCACTGGCTGCCCAAACGCCAACGCGCCCCAACATCCTCGTCATCCTCATCGACGATATGGGCTGGAGCGATTTCGGTTGCTACGGCAGCGAGATATCGACACCGCACATCGATGCATTGGCGGCGGGCGGAGTGCGCTTCACGCAGTTTTACAACACGGCCCGCTGCAGTCCCACGCGGGCCTCGCTCATGACAGGCCTTTATCCCCATCAAGCCGGCATGGGGCACCTCGACAACACAGTCTTTGAAAACTCCAAAGGCACCCAAGGCCGGCTTCGCAACGACTGCGTCACGATGGGAGAGGTCCTCGGCGATGCTGGTTACTTCACAATCATGACCGGCAAGTGGCACATGGGACAGTACCACAAAGAGAACAGCACGCCGCCGTGGAAGCGAGGCTTCATGCGATCCCTCAACTCGGCCATCGGCGAAACTTATTTTCCTGATCAGAAGCAGCGGCGCGAGCACGGACTGCATCTCAATGGAAAAAGGTACGAGCTCGATGACCCGATCTTCGGCGAGAACTGGTACGGGCCCGATTTACTCACCGAATGGGGCCTAAAGTTCGTCGATGAAGCGAAGACCTCACAAAAGCCGTTCTTCTGGTACTTCGCCCACTCGTCCCTGCATTTTCCGCTGCAGGTGCCGCAGGAGGATATCGATCGCTACCGGGGTAAATATATGGCCGGCTGGGATGCATTGCGCCGTGAGCGCCACCGGCGTCAGATCGAAATGGGATTGGTCGATCCCGCCTGGCAGCTTGCCGAGCGTCCGCCCGACGTGCCTGCATGGGACTCGCTCAACGACGAGGATAAAGAGCGTTTCGATCACATCATGGCGATCTACGCGGCCATGCTCGACCGCGTCGACCGCAGCATCGGCACGCTCGTTGACGGCCTCGCGCAGCGCGGCATGCTGGAGGACACGCTGATCCTGATTCTGGCTGATAACGGCGGCAACGCCGAATCCGGCCCGCGGGGCCGGCTCGAGGGCGATCAGCCGGGCGGCCCGCAATCGACTGTGTACCTCGGGCAGTGCTGGGCAACACTCGCTAACACGCCCTTTCGGCGCTATAAGCACTTCACGCACGAAGGCGGCATCGCAACGCCGCTTGTTGTTCATTGGCCGGCCGGAATCCCCAAACAGCGCGGCGACAAACTGGAGCATCAGCCGGGACATCTCGTTGACATCATGCCGACGGCGGTCGCAGTGAGCGGCGCTTCGTATCCAAGCGAGTTCAATGGCCACGCGATTCAGCCGATGGAAGGCGTCAGCCTGATCCCGGCATTCGCGGCCCAGCCGCTTATGCGCAAAGAACCGATTTTTTGGGAACACGAAGGCAACCGCGCCCTGCGCAGCGGCAAATGGAAGCTCGTCATGAAACTCCGCGGCCCGTGGGAGCTTTACGACACGCAGGCCGACCGCACCGAAAGCCGCAACCTTATTGAGGAGGAGCCGGAGTTGGCGAACGAGCTGATCGCGAAGTGGGAAGCCTGGGCCAAGCGCGCCGACGTTGACCCCTGGCCCGGCCCAGCGCGAAACGACTGGGGAGAAGAGGCACAACAACCAAAACGCTCGGGTGGCACGCCATAAAACGGCGTGGTTACCGTCGAACACGCGTAACCACGCCGCTCGCTGCGCGGTCGTCGAACATCAGTTGAGTTAGTATACTGCGATGATACATCCATCACGGTCGCCCAGGCGGAAATGGCATGAGCGAAATCCGACACACCGATATTACAACTGTGCAGTCCGTTGCCCCGCATCCGGGCTGCAAGGCGATGCCTCAGTGGGACCTGGGCGAGCTGCCCGAGGCGCCGAGGCTGACGCTGCGAAGCTGGACGCTCTTGATTGGTCCGGGGCTGGTCGCCGCGGGCGCGGCAATCGGCGGCGGCGAATGGCTGGCCGGGCCGCTGACCACCGCACGCTACGGCGGCGCCATTCTCTGGCTGTCGACCGTATCGATCTTGTGCCAGGTCGTCTACAACCTCGAGATTAACCGCTACACGCTCTACAGCGGAGAGCCGATTTTCACCGGCAAGTTTCGCTTGCTGCCGGGGCCGATCTACTGGCTTATTCTGTATGTGTTTCTCGATTTCGGCTCCGTGTTCCCTTACCTCGTGGCCAACGCGGCGACCCCGCTGGGGGCAGTCATCCTCGGCGAGATTCCGGATGTGGAAAAAACTTATAACGTATGGGGCGCCTCGCTCAATGGCCAAACATTTCTGAGGCTGTTGACGTACGTTGTATTCGTTCTTGCACTCGTGCCTCTCATCTTCGGCGGCAAGGTGTACAACTCGCTGAAGGCGATTATGACCTTTAAGATCATCGTCGTGCTGAGCTTTCTCACGTTCGTGGCCGTGCTGTATTCCACACCGGCGACCTGGGTCGAGATTCTCACCGGCTTTTTCAAGTTTGGGAGCGTCCCGGTCACGACGAATGATGTCAATGCGACCCCGGTCGTCGACAACATCTTTGTTTCCTTGTGGGAGGGCCGGGGATTCCCCGACGTTGATCTCACGATGATCGGTATTCTCGGCGCGCTTGCCGCCATTTCGGGAAATGGCGGTTTGACCAATACCAACACGAGCGGCTACACGCGCGATCAAGGTTGGGGCATGGGCAAACACGTAGGGGCAATTCCCAGTGTTGTAGGCGGGCAGCATTTCGCGCTGTCGCACGTTGGCGTCGTGTTCCCGATTACCGGCGAATCCGTGGCGCGGTTTCGCCGCTGGTTCCGCTTCGTGATGCGCGACCAGCTTCTGGTGTGGTTGCCGGCCTGCTTTGTCGGCGTGGCCCTGCCAAGCATGTTAAGCGTTCAATTCCTGCCGCGCGGCACCCAGGCAAAAGATTGGGTCGCGGCCGGCATGACGGCCGACGGCCTGCGGGATGCCGCTGGACCGACGTTCGGCCAGTTCT
>DATFGJ010000085.1:0-2428 GCA_035249585.1 Lacipirellulaceae bacterium | reverse complement strand
TTCTGCTAGAATGCTCCAAATGACCGTGTCGCCGCTGACCAGCTGGCGTTGCGCTCGCCGCAGGATATCGGGTACAGAGAACGCGTAGGACGGCCTCCCACGCGCTCGGCGTTCATGCTGCGCGCCGGCAAGGATCGTCGGCCGCCACCCACGAACAGATGCACAAAACCCCTACCAGAGAGTATTGCGCACCTATGCGCCAGGCGCGAAGACGATTGAAAGAATTGAGTCGCGCATGACGAATAACGCCCCACCTGGAGCGGGTTTTGTCCCACCCCCGGGGCGAAACTCAGTCAGTTTCGCCCCACCGCCGCGCCCCAACCGCCAACCGGCAAACAACTTGCAACGACGCGCTGGGGCGAAACTCGCCGAGTTTCGCCCCGCGAGAAAAAAGAAAAAAATTTAGTGGGGCGAAACTCAGCGGCGCAGCCGCTCCCCACAGCAGAGAGTTTTGCGCAACTGAGGCGATACCAGCTGAAAACCGTTCAATAGTTTCGACTCGCCGCCGCCTTCCGTTTTACGGCGGCCACCCGCGAAGATGCTCAAAACCCTGGTGGGGAGTTTTGAACATCTTGGGAGAAACCCGAGGAAAACCGTTTCGATAGTTTCGTATCGCCGCCGCTTGATTCACAGCGCACAAAGAATGCTGCTTCAGCGCACCATGCGCGTGCCCAGCGGCGAAACGCGCCCGGCCGTTACGTGCGCGCGTTGAAATTCCGGAATGTAGCCCCGGCTTCCGGTGACGCCGATGCGGTGGCCGAGATACGGCTGCAAATTGACGTCGGGCGTCGGTGTGACGAATGAAATTACCTGGCCACGCTCGTCAACGAGCGCAAACTGCGGTGCTCCAGGGCGCTTCGACACAACCGGCCGCAAAATGCCGACGGCGTCGTAGTTCTGGCTTTCGGCCGTCACGGGCACCCGGCCGCCGGCAATGCCGGCTGTCGGGTCGCGGCTGTCGGCAGGGCCTACTGTGCGCGGGTCTCCCGACCCGGCACCATACGGAATTGGAGTAATCGGAGGCTGACCCATCGGTGTCGAGAATGCCGCTCGCTGCTGATACTGGCGTGCGATTGCCGCGAATCGATCGAGCTTGGCGAGCGTGGCATGGATGGCCGCGCGATCCGCCTGGTCGCTCGCTCCGGCGAGCAGTTGTTGGGACTCGTAACGCAGCGGTTCGATTTGCCACGTTACAGGCGGCTCAGCCACAATGCGTGACAGCCGCAGCTCGACGTCGGTGAGCCGACGCGCAAGATCGTCCGAAGAAGCCAATGTCGTCGGAGTTTGCGATGATGCAGCCGCAGGTGGAGTTACATCCGTCGCCGGCGAGCTGCTCCCAGGCGTCGACGTCGGGACAGGTGGCGATGCTGCATCAGCAGTCGCGCCACCGGCTGGTTGATCATCACGTGCCGCGTCCGCCGGCGTCGGCGCACCGGCGGTCGAAGCGGCCGGTCCAGCCGACTTTGGCTCTTTCAATGGGTCGATAGGGGCCGCTCGCCAATCCGCATCGGTTTGCGGCTGAGAATCGGCAGCGAGCGTCACCGCCGTATCCGCCAGCTTGGTCGAATTTGGCGGCCCGGCAGCGGCTTGCGCCAAGGGCACGGTGACGATCGGCTGCGCAATGGCCGACGGAGTTACTGTCACGCGTTCAACATTGCTTGCATTGATCCAACGAAACTCACCCGAGGGCGGCGCAACCTTGTACCATGTCTTACCATCGACGGAATCTTCGCCAATGATTTGGACAACCTCCCCCTTCTTGAGCCGCACCTGCACGGCGTTGCGCTGTTCGCCCAGCCGACTGCCGATGCGCGACGCCACATCATCCTTATTCACCTCCGCCAGATCGCCGTCGAGCCGCTTCACATGAGACCCAAAAACCCAACTAAAGCTTCCTTCGGGCGGACGGATGCCGAGCCAGCCGCCGGCCCGCTCGCGGTGCACTTCAACCACGTCGCCTTGAGCCAGGGTATCGGTCGGATAGAAGCCCTCGCCCGGCCCGCTGTACACTCTCGCGCCCGGCGCGATGACGCGCGTCTCGTATGGCAAGGATTCAGCCGCGGCAAGCGCGGTGGCGGCGCACGCTGCAAGGAAAAGAGTTACGAGCGGCGTCAAGAGATTGCGTTGGATACGGACGAGGCCCATGCATTTGCCTCCCAGGCAAAATCGCGACGGGAACGACTCGATGGCACCAAAGAAACGGACTGCGGCTTCTAGCCAATTCAATTGCCCGCTTCAAGTGCATTTGCCGCTAGCTTGGCGCTTGCTAGTTGATGTTTGCCATGCCTGATAGGATGAAGTGAGCATCGCTAGCAAGCGCGATGGCGTGGTTGGATGGTCTGACTGGACACCCTCGGGGCCAGGCCCCGCCGCTAAATGAGATGTCGCGGCTCCCGCCGAACCATCACCGACTCACATACTCAAAGCT
>DATFGJ010000084.1:0-3345 GCA_035249585.1 Lacipirellulaceae bacterium | reverse complement strand
GTAGTACGGATTCATGCCGCCAACCGCCTGCGAGACGATAAGCAGCTTCGCGCCCAGATGCTTCATCACGCGCACCGGTAGCGTGATTTGTTTGAGCGAGTAGCCTTCGTACTGATGGAAACGTCCTTCCATGGCCACGATGGGCACGCCTTCCAGCCGCCCGCAGACGAGCCGGCCACGATGGCTCACGGCCGTGGACTTCGGAAAGTTCGGAATCGCTTCGTAATCGAGCGTCGCGACCACTTCGATCTGCTCGGCCAAACCGCCCAGGCCGGTGCCGAGGATGATGCCCGCGTGCGGAGTCTCTGAAAACTCGCGTTGGACGACGGCTGCGGCTTGTTCAATTTGGTCGTAGAGTTCGAGCATGTTGTCGGGAGGGTGCAGGGTGCAGGGGGCAGGGCTTGATCCCCGCATCCTCCATCCTTTTCTAATAATCCGCCTTCGATTGAGTTTTCTGCCCGCGTTCGCCGGCGGCGATCTCTTGCGTGCTACTTGTGCCCAGCCGTGTGGCGCCGAGGTCGACGAAGCGCCGGGCGTCATCGTACCCGCGAATGCCGCCGGACGCCTTGATTTGAACGCGGGGGCCGCAATTTTCGCGCATCAGCCGCACATCATGCTCGGTGGCGCCGGTGGCCACCATCATGCCGTCGGAGCGCTTGATGAAGCCGAAGCCGGTGGATGTTTTTACAAATGCCGCGCCGGCTGCCTCGCTAATATGGCATAGGCGCACTTTGATCCCGTCATCGGGCAACAGGCCGGTTTCGAAGATTACTTTCGTGATTGCGTCAGCGTGGCGAGCAGCTTCGACAACGGCCCGAATGTCTCGTTCAACATAGCCCCAATCGCCGGATAAGACCTTTCCGACGTTCACCACCATGTCGACTTCCCGCGCGCCATGCCGGCAGGCGACTTCCGTTTCGGCAACCTTTGCTTGTGTCATCGCGCCGCCATGCGGAAAGCCGATCACCGTGCTGACCGGTACGGATGAATCTCGCAAGCATTCGGCGGCAAGCGGAACGTGCGACGGCTTCACACAGACGCTGGCCACGCCGAACTCGGCGCACATCGCACATGCGGCGCGTACATCGTCGTCCGTCTGCGTCGGCTGCAGCACGGCGTGGTCGATTAGCTTGACGAGCGAATCAGGCAAGTATTCACCTTTCAAAAGCTGAATTCACTCACCACAGAGACACAGAGTGCACAGAGAAGAATTATCATCCGCAATATTTGTCAGCAAGCACGACTGCTCATTCTCCTCTCCGTGTACTCTGCCTCTGTGGTGAATTACTACTGGTTTGCGGATCTAGCCGTCGAGGTTGGTGCTTGCGCTCCGCTTGTTGGTAAACGCAGGTCGACGACAACCGCATAATGGTCCGACGTGTCGAGCGAAACGGTATGGCAGATGAAGGCCCGTGTGACGTGCGGCATCAGCTCTTTCGCCAGCAGGATGTGATCGATCATCGTGTACACGTCGTCGCCGTCGTGAGCGCGGTTTTCATTCCAGTCCCAGTGCGAAGTATAGCGGTCGGATTGTCGCACAATTTTCTCCGCGACGTTGACCAGCTCCGGACCCGGTCTCATGGTGTCGAAATCTTTTAAGTCGCGAAGGACCGTCGTGGACGTGTCGCGTGCCTCGTCCCGGTCCGGCACGTCGGCGTCGTAATCGTTGAGGTCACCCAAAACGATCGGTAAGTAGCCGCGTTTGACGATTTCGCCGCGCAGCACGCGTCGCGAGAGGTTGGCTTCGCCGGTCCGCTTCGCGTTCGAATAATCGTCTTGCGGATTTGCTTTGAGATGCAGGCCGAGAAAACCAAGTTTGTGGCCGGCGACCGTGACGAAATACACGCTGTTGCGCGACAGCGACGTTGTATCGCGAATCATGCGGCCGTTGCGGCCGCGAAACTGGAAGTTTTCGCGCCAAGTTGGGTCGTCGCCGCCGGAAAAGTACGTACGAATCGCCTTTCCGTCGAAAACGTCCGGCGGGTGCCGCGTGATTACGGCCACGTCGAGCGCCGTGTACGTATCGTTCGAGTCGACATGATACCCTCGGTAATCAGTCAGCCCCTTCTCATGTAAGATTTTCACCACTTGATCGACGGCTTCCTTTGACGTGACCTCGACGAGATTGAAGATATCGGGCGCGAGCGTTTCGATAAGATGGGCTACACGTTCGAGATGCTGCCTCCGGCCATGGTCGAAACGATAATTCTGTATTTCGCCAGGGGTCACACCGGGCGCCGACAAGTATTCAGAATTGAAGGTAGCGATGCGCAGAGGAACATAGTCCTTTTCCGCCAGAGTGGCGCTTGCGCAGCAAACTGCGAAAAGAGTTGCGACGCAACGTATCTTCGGTTGACTGACCATAGGAGAATTTCGAATCAGTATTGAAAATGCTTGATCATTTCGCCTTTTTCACCAATATCCGTCAAGGAATCGATGCCAATCGAGAGGTGCACGTCGGACCAATCGCGGCTGACGCGGGCGTCGCTCTCGCTGGTCTTCACACCTTCGGGCGCGAGAGGCTTGTCGGACACCAGGAGCAGGGCGCCACGGGCAATCTGGTTTTTGTGACCGACAACGAAGATGGTCGCCGTCTCCATATCGATGCCGATCGGCGTGTATTCCTGCAGCTGCTCGCGAAACTTCAGGTCATGCTCCCACACTCGGCGGTTGGTGGTGTAAATCACGCCGGTGCGGTATTCGAGCCCGCGCTCCACCAGTTTCTGCGAGACGAACTTGTGCAGCTTGAACGACGGCAGCGCGGGCACAAGCGGCGGCAGGTAATCGTCCGACGTCCCCTCGCCGCGAATCGCGCCGATCGGCAAGATGAAGTGGCCGATTTCTGTGGCGTGCTTTAATCCGCCGCACTTACCGAGGAACAATACGGCCTCGGGATGATACGCGGTTAGCAAATCCATGATCGTGGCTGCGTTGGGCGAACCGATGCCGAAGTTGATAATCGTCAGGCCGCCGTCGTTGGTCGCCGACTGCATGGGCCGGTTGTCGCCATAGATATCGCAACTAAAGCGGGCGGCGAACCGCTGTACGTAATCGCGAAAGTTCGTCAGCAGCACGAAATTGCCGAAGCGGTCCAGCGGCATGCCCGTGTAGCGGGTAAGCCAATCGGCGGCGATTTCGACTTTGGTAACCATAGTGGGAGTGAGTGGGTGAGTAAGTGAGTAAGTCTCTGGTTGGATGCCTTTACCTACTCACCTACTCACTTACTCATCTACTCACCTGCCTTGCTAATACACCGTTCGCTGCGGATTTGCCAGCCATTCGTCGAACAGCTGCTTGCATTCCTTCGTAAGCACATTGGGCACGAGCTTTAGCTTGCTGTGGCCA
>DATFGJ010000083.1:0-4903 GCA_035249585.1 Lacipirellulaceae bacterium | reverse complement strand
TCCGTGCAAGCGGGCGGGAGTTTCCAACTGCTTCTAATCATAGCCCGCGCTAGGCTATGACGACAGCCGACGTCGTGTCGAGATTTAAGCGGCGTCGCGCTGTGCTGCGTCCGAAGAATCGCGAGCCGGGACGATTTCGTGAAGGGCGGCCAGCAGGACCTCGTTCGGTTCGTTAAGAAGCGATTCGAGGCGGCCGATGTCGGCAATAACCTCGAGCAGCTGGCGGCGGGCGCTATCGGCGACCATGATTTTGGGATGCGGAGTGGGCAGGCGCATTTCGCTCGCATCGTACAGCTCTTCATACAGCTTTTCGCCCGCCCGCAGGCCAACGATCTTGATTTCCACGTCATCGCCCACGCGCAGCCCCGAGAGGCGGATCATGTCCTGCGCCAGGTCGAGAATGCGGACGGGCTCACCCATGTCGAGGACGAATATCTCGCCGCCCTTTCCCATCGCGCCGGATTGAATTACCAATCGGGCCGCTTCTGGAATGAGCATGAAGTAGCGGGCAATGTCGGGGTGCGTCACCGTGACAGGACCGCCTCGCGCGATTTGCTGGCGAAAGATCGGCACGACGCTGCCAGACGAATCGAGCACATTGCCAAAGCGAACCGTGACCAAACGGCAACTCGACATGGACGAGCGCGCTTGGACGTATTGCTCCGCGAGCCGCTTGCAGCTGCCCATGACACTCGTCGGGTTTATCGCCTTGTCGGTTGAAATCATGACCAGGGCGCGGGCGCCGTGCTGTTCGGCCAGATCGACGATGTTCCGCGTGGCCAGCACGATGTTTTTCACGGCTTCGGCGCAATGGGACTCCAGGAGCGGCACGTGCTTGTAGGCGGCCGCGTGGAAAATGATCTCCGGCCGTGTTTCGCCAAGGACCGAATTCAAGCGGTCACGATCAGTCAAATCAGTTAGGCGGGTGTGAATGAGAAGGTGTGAATTCAACGTGGCCGTGACATCGGCCAATTCGCGCTGCAGGTAGAACTGGCCGGTTTCCGCGCGGTCGACAATAACCAGCTCAGCGGGCTCGAGCCGCAAGAGCTGCCGGCAGATTTCCGAACCAATGCTGCCGGCGCTGCCGGTGACCATCACGACGCGACCGGTAAGCCAGTCGCGGACCGGCTGCAAATCGAGTTCCACCGAGGCGCGGCCGAGCAGATCCTCGATGGCCACGGGGCGCGGCTGGACCGCAAAGCGTCCTTCGAGCAGCTGTTTGTAACTGGGCAGCACCTTAACGCGAAAGGCGTGCTCGCGGCCTTTCTCCACCAGCTGTCGGACTTGCACACCAGGCAGATCGCCGGACGTGATCAGCACTTCTTCCACGCCATGACGGGCCACAAGATGCGCTATGTCCGCGCAAGTGCCGATGACCGGTACGCCGCCGATGCGGCCTCGTTGGACTTCCGCGCGATCGTCGATGAATCCGACGACGCGGTAATTCAATGCCCGATTGTAACGGATCGCCCGCAGCAAATTCTCTCCGGAGTCATTTGCGCCGACGATTAATGAGGGCGTGCCGGTGGCTGCGAACCAATGCCAGCTTCCGCTGCGAGAAAGTTGCGGCAGCGCCCTTAAGGCGCCGACGGCCAGCAGCGTGGTGCCCCAATCGATAACGGTAATGCTTCGCGGAATTGCCGAGTTGGGCATGCACATCGTATCGACAAGCGTGACGACCAGCTCGCCGCAGGTGACGGCCTGGGCAAGCGTCAGCAGTTCGTGAAAGTCTACGTACCGCGTCCAGCTGACGCGCAGCCCGAACCAGGCGAATGCGCCGAGCTTGATCAATGTCACCCACCACACCGATACCAGGTAGAGCTGCACGGCCCGCGAATTGGGTTCGCCGGCGAATCGCAGCAAGAATGCCGTGTAATAGGTAGCGGCCAGTAGCGGCAATAAAACGACGGTGCTTACGCCGAGTTGATGCAGTTCACGTTGGTGAAGAGCTTTGCGCATTATCAACGATCAAGTGTTTCTAACGTGAAATGGTAGCGGTGTCCGAAGACGGTAGTTTGGGGGCTTGCGGCGGAAGCTGCGGTTGCGTGGCCAGCGCGGCGGTCCTGGAGCTCGGCTTTGCGCTATTCTCGGCGAAGCGTTGTCTGGATATGGCCTGGATCGCGTCTGCGAGCCCCTTATCGTCGGGGCGGCGCGCCAGGCACCAGCGCACGTGCGGCTCTGCCTCGTTCAGCCGGCCGGAAGCGAGTAGCGCCTTTCCGAGCGAATAACGAATCGGATAGTGGTGCGGGTTGGCCGCGTATGCCCGGCGCAAACATGCGAGTGCCTCGTCCGCCTGCCCGACGTCCATGTGCCATGACGCCTGAGCGTGCCAGACGGTTGCCGCCGGGATGCCACGGGCTTTGTCGGTTTCGCGCTGCGCGGCCGTGGCGGCGTAAATGAGTAGTTCCGATAAGTCGTGCGGCGAGCCAAGTTGCCGATATTGCGGCCAGATTTCGCGCAGCGAGCGCCAGTCCGGCCGCATCCTATCGAGCAGCAGCCTGGCCGGCATGCCGCAGCTCACCAGGCGAAACACAATTTCCTTTTGATGCCGGCCCGGCGTATTGAAACAGCGTGACCAATGCTCCACGGCTGCTTCAGAGTTTCCCAGCAGAAGTTGCTGCAGCCCGGCGCGCGTAAGGACGTGCTTGTCGTATGGACGCACGACGAGGCTCTGATCGACAAACGCGTCGATCGCTGCGCGCGGCCGACGATCCAAGAAGCACAGGTCAGCCAGGTGCAGGTAACTGTCACCCTGAAGCGGACACAGCTCAACGGCGCAATGAGCGTGATAGAGTGCTTTTCGAAGCAGCTCGACGTCGGATCCGAAGGCCCGCTTCAGCCAATCGTGCAGATCGGTTGTCGATCGGAACGACGAAGCCATGGCCGCATCGCGTATTTGGGTAATATCCAGCTGATTCGCGGCACCGGCCATGCGATGCTCGAATTCGGCCATATAGCGATCGGCAATGCGGCGATGCGCGCGCGCCGATTGCGGATCCCAGTCAATCGTCCGCTGCATATGTCTGAGCATCTGTTCGGACAGGCTGCGGCGGATCGACTGCGAGTTGACTCGACCATCGGCGACGAATTCGGAAAGTTCTTCTTGTGCCATTGCGCTATCGATGGCCGCGATGCGCAGGTAGCGGTCCCAATGGATGGACGCAATCGCGGGTCTGAACATCGACGCGGCCGACAAACCGCCAAGGAGCAGGCTCGCGGCGGCCAGCTGCAGCCAACGGCCGCGCGGCAGCGCGATCGTTGTGGCCGCGTGCGTTTCGCTTGTGCGGACGATTTGCGAAAGCCTGGCCAGACAGGCCGCGAGAACAATGGTGCCGCACATGCAGGCAGGAATGTACCACACGAAATCGACCAGGGAGTGAACGACGCTTGCAGCCAATCCGGCCCCAAGCGCGCCGAAACAGCGGATTTCGTTTGGCTCTTTTACACCGCGAAAGCAATTCAAGCACCAGGCGCCGCACAACGCGATCGCCGTCAACAGCAGCGCAATTCCGGCAAGGCCATTCTCCGTGGCAACTTGCAGGTAGCCGTTTTCGGCGTGCGTGTACTCCTTGGTGAGCGATTCGGGAAGGTACACGGGACAGATTTCGCGATGACTGCCGGCGCCTGTGCCGGTCAGCCAGCTTGCCGTAAAGGCTTGGATGTTCGCTGTCCAAATCTTGCGCCGGATTGCGTTATGGTCGATTGCATCGATCGAGCCTTCGGCGAAGTCGTCGAGGCGCTCCGCGACCTCATCGAGCCCTTGGAAGGAAAGCACTCCGACGACGACCGCCGCCAGCCCGACTAGGCCATAGACAAACCGGCGGTCGACCAGGCCGCGTGCAATGTAGATGAATGCGAGTACGCTGGCGGCCAGCAGCATTACGATTGCGCCGCCCCGCGAGCGCGAGCCGAGAATAGCCAGGACCACAACGACCAAAGCGGCCGAAATCGACCAGAATTTGATGCGCTCGAACCGGTCAGCTGGCTGCAGCGCCCGCCGGGCCGGATGTATTGGGCCGCTTCTCGAAGCCAATAGGCCTGCCACGAGCGGCCCCAGGCCAAGCACCAAGAAGCTCGCAAAGTGATTGCGATTAATAAAAGCACCGGTGACGCTTCCTTTGGTCGTTCGCCAGGGATGATTGTAGAACCAGAAAAATCGACCATCCGACGTGTAGTATTGCGCGAGTCCGAAAGCGGCCATCATAGTCGCCGCGATGGCCAGGTATTTCACCAGCCGCTCGATATCGCGAGTGGTCTCAATCCGGCCCATGACGACTGCGAACAATAAGCCATAGGCGACGAGCATGGCCAGCGCTTTGGCCGTTTCGTGTGGAATGAGCGAAATCGTGTGCCATGTGCCGAGACTTGCCGCGTCACTTCCGCCGTGAGTCCACAGCGGCAACAACTCGGCAGTTCGCGGCGACAGCCACGCGAGCAAACCGGTTGGCAAGGGCGCCATCTGAAGCACGAGCAGCCCAGCCGCCAGTAGCGGAATGATGTAGGCGACGGATCGATTCCAGCACGCCGACGACCGCACAGCTTGCCGCGCAAACCATGCTGCTGATGTCACCGCGATTAAGAACAACAACACGAGCCGGCCAAGATCGTGACGGCCGCCGAAGAAGAAGGGCGCCACGCAAAGTATTGACACCAGCCCGCCGTCGACGACGCGCAGCAACCAATCGGCCGCCGACCGGTTGGGGCCGGTGGTGGCAAATTTGTGGCGCCAGCCATCGATCGTCGTAAAATCTGTGTGATCCAACGGTGCATCCGAAAGGAGTTTATGCCGCGCGGTCCGACGGTCGCCAAATTGTGGCGCTCGTTTTTTGTTCCGTGGCTGGGAACTCGGCCGTGTCGGCCGTCGTGACGTCCGTCTCGTTTCCGTGCCCGTGCCCATAGCCGT
>DATFGJ010000082.1:0-19030 GCA_035249585.1 Lacipirellulaceae bacterium | reverse complement strand
AACATCTACGACTACACGCAGGCGATCGAAGCGCTGAAAATTGGCGAGCCGGTGAAGTTGACGGTCCTTCGCAACGACGAGCGCGTCGAGCTAGAGATCACTCCCGAATCGCGCGATTGATCTATGGCGAAGCACGCAATCCGCGACGAGCTGAGCGCCGTGCTGGCGTTTGTGGGCTTCATCTGGCTGGTTTTCATCATTGAATATATTCCCGGGCTGCAGCTCGAGAATTATGGCATCGTGCCGCGCACGACCGCCGGCCTGATCGGTATTGTCGCCGCGCCATTCTTGCATGCCAATTTGGGGCACATCATCAATAACACGATTCCGCTGACCGTGTTGCTGGTTTTGCTTGCCGGGTCGAGGGCGGCCTCGTGGGCGATTGTGCTCTCCATTGTGCTCTTGAGCGGCGCCTTGTTGTGGCTGTTCGGTCGACCGGCCATCCACATTGGCGCAAGCAGTTTGATTTACGGACTGGTGGCCTACCTGTTTGTATCCGGAATTCGCGAGCAACGGATTGTCCCCCTGGCGATCGCAGTCCTGGTCGGCTTTCTGTATGGAGGCACGTTGGCCTCGGGCATATTGCCCCGTTGGGGATCATACATTAGCTGGGACGGGCACCTATTCGGAGCGGTCGCCGGCGCGCTAGTCGCGTACATAATGACCCGGGAAATCGACACAAGCGGCACTCGACCTCAGACTTTTTGAGTGGAGTTTTGAAATGCGTTCTATGTTGCTCAGCGCCGTCTGCGTGTTGTTTGCGGCCGAGTTGTTCGCGCAAAACGTGCGGCCCGATTGGCACTCGGGCGACTATACGGGCCGCGATCTGGCAATGTGGCGCGTCATCTCGGAAGACTTGAGGTCATCCTTTCCGCGCGGCGGGGCACCGGTAGAGGTCAAGCCGTTTCTGCAAGATGACCGGCTGATTCTTCCGCTGCGGGAAGGTGAGTCGAACGCGCCGCTGAGCCTGACATCTGCGGGCGCGCGCCATGGGGTCATCCTTCACACGAGCGGCGGTCAATTCTATTTCGATGGCAAGTTGCTAGTTCCGGAATCGAAAGCAGCCAGCGAAGATACCGTAACATTCAGGGGCGCAATGTTTACCGTGCGGAACGATCGCCTTGTGCGTTTGGAAGCTGGTAAAGTAATTCCAATTCTCGATTTTGGCCGCGACGGCCTGCCCGACGATGAAGTCCGCGACGTCGCGCTCAGTCCCGAGGGTGAGCTTTATGCTGCAACTGCGTCGGGCATCGGCATCCTGTCGATGGATGGAAAATGGCGGCATCTCACTGGCCGCGATGGCGGCTTGCCGGTCGAAGATGTGACCTGCCTGTCGTTTGCCTCGGACGGGACCCTCTGGGTGGGGACAAAAATCGGCGCCGCTCGGCGATGGCCCAACGGCGAATGGAATTATCGCATGGGCCCGCGCTGGATGATCGGGGACGAGGTGATCGACGTCCTGGCCACGCCGCAGGGCGGCGCGTACATCCTTACGCAGAAAGGCCTGACGCATCTATTTACCCGCAAAATGACGCTGCGCGAGAAGGCGAAACATTACGACGCGATTGCACGAGCGCGGCACGTGCGGCATGGCGCGGTGACAGGCTGCAATTTACGAGATGTCAACGACTTCGATTCGTGGTATATGACGGACAACGACAACGACGGTCTTTGGACGTCGATTTACCTGGGCGCCAAGTGCTTCGAATACGCCGCGACGAAGGATCCGGAAGCGAAGCGCGTTGCGAAGGAGCACTTCGACTTCTTGCATCGTTTGCAGACGATTAACGGCATTCCGGGCTTCGTTTCACGCAGTCTGCGGCCGAGTCAGGACTCGCCCGGCGGCCACGAGGAATATCACTACGGCGGCGAAGGCGAGTGGCACGAGTCGACGGTGGAACCCGGCTGGCAGTGGAAGGCGGATACCAGCTCGGACGAGCTTTCCGGCCACTTCTTCGCGTGGGGCGTGTATTACGACCATGTTGCCAAGAGCGATCCGGTGGAAAAGAAACGCGTTGAAGAACTTGTCCGCCGCGTCACGAATCACATCATCGACCACGACTTTACATTGACCGATGTCGATGGCCATCCGACGCGCTGGGCCATTTATTCGCCGCGCCTCTTGCACGGCGACCTGATGTGGAGCGACCAGGTCGGCTTCAACGCGCTCGGCATCCTGGCTCACCTCAAGGTCGCTATCCATATCTGCGGCGACCAGAAGTTTAAGGACGCCTACCGCATGTTGATCGAGCGCTGGGGTTACAACGTCAAGGCGATGTTCGCCAAGGAAATGCTGCCCAACACACCCGGCGCCGGCGTCAATCACTCCGACGATGAGATGGCCTGGCTCGAATACTACCACTCGCTGCTGTATCCAGATGATGTCGAAAAACTACGATGGCAGTACCGATACTCGGCGACGCGCTCGATGCGCCCTGAAATTCCCGAACGATCTCCATTCTTCAACTTCGTGTTCGCGACCGATTCACCACAGTGGGCGCATGTGGCCGACGGCGTGGACACGCTCAAGCGCTGGCCGCTCGACCTGCGCCAATTCGAGGCTCGCAACAGCCACCGGGACGACGTGGTCGTCGATCCGCGGCGCGGCCGCCACGGAAACCGGTTGCTTCTCGAACCGGTGCCCATCGATGAGCGTGTTCCGAAAAAATGGAATCACGACCCGTACGTGGCCGACGACGGCGGCGACGGAAGCCACGAAGAAAGCGGCGCCGAATGGCTCATGCCCTATTGGATGGCCGTGTATCACAAGCTCATTGTGGAAGTGGAATAAGCTTCGCAAAGCCCACTCATGTCAAACTTCAGCGAGTATCAACTTGAAGTCTGCTTCCGCGGCCTGGCGTCTTACTGTGTGCGCGCCGTATGCACAAGGCGACCGCCAAGGTAGGTCCGCAACACCCGGGTCGACTTGATTTCATCTTCCGCGCACGTCAGCAGGTCTCGATCCAAGACAATCATGTCCGCTAACTTCCCTACCTCTAACGAACCGGCCACGTTATCGAGAAAGAGAATATACGCATTATTATTCGTGTAAAATCGAATCGCTTGTTCACGCGACAACGCCTCCTCCGAATGCATCTGGCCATCGTAACGGCGCGCCTCGCGCGTGATTGTTGTCCACATTCCGAGAAACGGGTTGTACGGGTTGACCGATCGCAGTGAACCGATCTTCTGCATGTGATCCGATCCGCCGCCGGCGATTACTCCCGACTCGAACATGCTCCTAAGCGGCTGAAACCAGCGCATTCGCGCATAGCCGAATTGATCGTGAAGCGTTCGGGCGTCGAGATACAGCCACGCCGGCTGAATATCGCACACGATGCCCAGCTGGGCCATGCGATCGATGGCCTCGCGGCTCATGAAATTACAATGGGTAATGCAAGGGCGAGTGGCGCGGATTGACGTCGATTCGTTGATCTCGTCATAAACCTCGACCAGGTTATGTACCGCGCCGTCACCAACCGAATGCGCCGTGAACTGCAGCTTGCATTCAACCGCTGTGCGCACATACTTTCGCAGGGCGTCTTTTTCGATGAACAACATGCCGCGATAATGCGGATCGGAAATGGAATAAATGCGGCTGACGCCCCATGGCTCGCGCATGTAGGCGCTGCCGGTCAACATGCCCCCATCCTGGAACATTTTGATTCCGATGATGCGCAGCCGTTCGTCGCCGTCTCGCAACGGGTGCTTGGCGACTTCGCGGATGCGCGCCTGTGTGTCGGCGATTTTTTCCGCAGGCGAAACGCCGTGCGAAACTGCGATCCGAACAGTCAGCTCGCCATCATCACGAAGTTTAAGATAGCGGGCGATCGCATCCGAATCGGCATTACGGTCGGCGATGCTTGTTATGCCAACCGAATTGTAGTCCTGGAATAGTGCCTTGAGCCGTTCGATGTGATCGGCTTGCCGCGCCGGCGTTTTATCAGGAGGCAACTTCAGCAATTTCGTGGCCGCGCCGCGCAGAATGCCCGTTGGCTCGCCGCTGGCCGGATCCTTGTCAACCATTCCACCAGCTGCGGCCATCGTGCTGGCATCGATATTGCTAAGACGCAAGGCCAGTGAATTGACGGCGGCGTCCGGTCCGGTTCGAAATACAACCGGATGATGCGGGGCCGCGCGGTCCAGTTCAGCGCGCGTGGGATACCGCTGTTCGCGCAAGCGCGTGATGAACACCTGATTGAGTGTAATCCACGATCCTTCCGCTACGGCCTGCGTTCGCGAGCGAATGTATTCGAGCACATCCTCGATCGACTCCATCTCCGGCACAGGATGATCGAACTCAAACATGCTGGCCGAAGTCGGATGCGTATGGGAATCCATGAGTCCAGGCAGGACCATTTTGCCGCCCAGATCGACGAGCTCCGTCTGGTAACCTTTGGTCTCAAGCACCTCTTGATTCGTGCCAACAAGGAGAATCTTGCCGTCTCTCACGGCGAGCGCCTCAACGATGCTGAACTTCTCGTCTACGGTGGCGATCTTGCCGTTCAACAGGACCAGATCGGCCGCGTCGCTCGCGTAGGCGCGCATGATCGAAGCGCTCGAAATGGCGGCAAGGCCGGCGAGAAAGAGAACAAGGAAGCGCATCATGGTGGACCGAGGCGAAATGCAAGATTAGAACTAGTTTTCAAAACAGGGGCTAGCGCCCCGCGGCTGGTCAGTTCAGCCGGCGGGTACCCCCGTGGGTGGCTAGCGTCCGGTTAATTAGGGCAGTTTTGAAACCGGTTCTGGTAGCAGCAAAGTATTGAAAAGAGCAGTGGGGATGACAGGATTTGAACCTGCATGCCCTTGCGGGCACTGGATCCTAAGTCCAGCGCGTCTGCCAGTTCCGCCACACCCCCAATTGGATTTATTGTATACGATCAATTTGTTTCGGTCTCGGCCGGCTGCATTTCTATGGTGACCGACCGCAGATGACCGCGGCGCTCGGCGAGGAATTTCAACTTGGGCGCCTGCTCGTCCAAGAGCGACTTGACCGCGGTTTCGAACTCGGCCGCGTCGGCAAATCGCGCATCATTCAACTCGTAGATGCGATCTTGCACCAACAATCCCGCTTCATGTGCGGGCGTGCCCTCGATGACTTGGGTCACTAGCACGGCGCCAGGTTCGGCCGTGTCCTCGCGCCAAGAGATTCCAAGGCGCGGGCGCGGGCGATTTGCGGGCCAATTTCGCAGCGAGCGGCGTTCGAGCGGGCGCTCCATCGCGCGCTGCGCGCTAACTGACTCGCGGCGGAAATCGCGGCGGTAGGCAGGAAGCTCATCCTCGTTGGCTGCCTTGATCGACAGCGCGGTCAAATAGCGAGCCACATCGCGCATCCCATCGCGGTTAACTTTTTCCACATCATCGCTCGGGCGATGATAGTCGCGATGCAAACCGGTGTGGAGCAATACGGCGGGAATGCGCCGTTGGAGAAACGGCCAGTGGTCGCTGTTGTCCACGACCTCCCAGGTGAAATCGAGCCAGAATGGATCGCTGCCGCCGTTTCCATCCACCGGGTCGATTGTGGAATCGGGGAGCGGCCCGCTCAACAGCCGGCGCAGACCGTAGCCGCTGCGCGTGCCGAACATGTAGAGCCGGCCGCCCTGCATCCGGCCGACCATATCGACCGTGATCGCCAGTTTCACGTTCGTGTCGGGCAGCGTTGGCGACTGCAGCCAATGCGTGGAACCAACGAGCCCGCGCTCTTCGCCGTCCCAGAAGGCAAACAGAATCGAGCGGCGCGTGCTGATTCCCGAGGCCGCGAATGCCTCGATCGTTTCCAGGAGCGCGGCGATGCCGCTGGCGTTGTCGTCGGCGCCGTTATGGATGCGCCCGGTCGGGCCATAGCTATTTTCCTGGTTGCCGTAGCCGACGTGGTCAAAATGCCCGCCGACGACGATGAGTTCGTTGTCCAATTCTGGGTCGTCGCCGCGGTGCAGGACGAGGATGTTGCGCCAGTTGCGGTTGAACGTCTGAAAATAATCGCCGCGCGTGCCGGCCGGCTCGAGCCCGGTTTGCCGCAGCTGCTGTACGATGTATTGGGCCGCGGCATGGCCGCCGCGGCTTCCGGCGGCTCGGCCTTCGTAAACGTCGTCGGCCAGCACTTCGACGTGCTCGTAAAGCTCGCCCGCCGTAATCGATTCCATGGCGGCTGCGAGCATGCTGTTATTTGCCCCTCCGACGGCTCGAGCGATCAACAATAGCGTGAGCGCCGATAAATTTGCAACTACGAATTGTCGGATTGAGATCATCGCTCAGGCCTCATCAGCAACGTGTGCGGAGCCAGTGTTTCCGACACCGTGCTCCCTGCTCCCTGCTCCCCGCTCCTTCACCGGCAGACTTGCATTGACGAGCCGCCGTCGACCACGAGCAGCTCCCCAGTGATGAAGTCGTTGGTGACTAGAATGCGCACGGCTTCGGCCACTTGCTCGGGTGTGCCTTCGCGGTGCAGGGGGATGCGCACGGCCAGATTGTGGGCCTTCGCTTCGGGCGTCATGTTCTCATGAAAGCGCGTGCGGATGATGCCGGGAGCAATGCAGTTGACGCGAATGTTGTGATCCGCCTCGTCGCGCGCGAGCATCCGCGTGAAGTGCAGGATCGCCGCCTTGGCAGTGCCGTAGGCGATTGCGGCGGGACAGCCGCGGATGCCGGCGACGGAAGAAACCAGAATCACGACGCCCTCGCCCGCCTTGCGCATCAGCGGCAGGGCGCGCCGGCAGAGAAAGTAAGCCGCGTGCACGTGCACGTCGAATGTGGCCTTCCACTGCTCCGGGCTGCATTCGTCTATCGTGCCGAACGACGGCCCGCCGGCCGAATGGACGAGAATGTCAAGGCCGCCCAAGCCTGCTTCGGTTTCGCGCACAATGCGTTCCACCTCGTCGGGCCGGGCCACGTCGCCGACGAGCGTAATGCACTTGCGCCCGGCGGTGGAGATGGCCTGGCGGACGGCGGCCGCCGCTTCGTCATCGTGCCGGCCATTGATGGCCACGTCACAGCCCTGGCGGGCCAAATCAATGGCAATCGCCCCACCGATGCCGCGAGTTCCGCCTGTGACCAATGCCCGCTTGCCCGTGAGAATCATGCGTTTTTCGCTCCCTGACGTGCTTTGAGCTTAGAGTACTGGGAACTCGGGCGGAAAGCAACGACACGGCGCTAAGCAAATAAGAGGGATCTCACGCAGAGTCCGCAGAGTCGCAGAGAAAGCAAGGCAGGCGCTACACCCGTCTGGAACTCAAAATGTTTCCATCTATCAATCAAAATGAACTATCGTTCCATCTCAGAAGTGCACCCATCACTTAAACCTCTGCGTCCTCAGCGCCTCTGCGTGAGACGTACTATATTCTCATAGGCACGACCAATGTCGATTTTCACGCTTGGAGTGCGGCGCGGGAACGTTCGACCAGCCTGTTGTCGGCGTCGCGGGCGCTGCGCAGTTTGGCTACGTTCAAGGCCAGGTACAAATCGCGCCATTCGGGCGAGACGTGGTAGTAGTCTTCGAGGATGGCGGAGCTGAACTTGTAATCGTGCGCATCATCGCCTTTGAGGAACACAAGCAGGCGCGCGGCGTCGATCAGGTCGGAGGCCCCCTGCGGATTTTGCCCACCGTTCAGAAAAGAGAGCGTCAACCGCGCCGCCGACATCGGATCGTCACCCAGTTCATCAAAGATCTGATCGACGCCGGCTCGTTTGCCGTCCGGGTCAGCTGGTTTCAAATCATCGATCGTCGCGTTCTTGATGTTGCCACGGTCCTGCATCGCGGCGCGGAACATCGGCAGAAAGGCCGCATTTTGCAACGTCACAAGGCGGCGCGTTTCATCATCACCGCTGGCCTGGTAGGCGTAATACAAGGCGTTCGTCGTGGTCACCGCGTGAAGCGAAACGATGGCCGGCTGCCGCATCAACAGCTCGCCGGCGGCCACGTGCAGCGCGTCCCACACCGATTGCGGCCCGACGCCGCGATTGAGCTGCTCCACGACAGCGTCGCAGGCCTCGTCGTTTGAGCCGGTGCGTAGCGTGGCGAGCAGCTCTTCGGTAGCACGTTTTTCGATCTTGCCGTCACGCCATTCACGGCGGATGCGTTTGACGCGCTCTTCGTTCTGCCGATAGGGGCGATCGGCATCGGCGTCGCGCTTCGCTGGGTTTTCGCCCTCATGATTCAACAGCGCGTAGGCAAGTGATCGCAGCACCGGCTCGGCATGCTGCCAGCCGATGCAGTGTAGTGTGCGGCAGCTGTTGGCAACGTAAATCGCCTTGTGGCCGATGGAGCGAAAATCGCGGGCACCGTAGCGGAAGAAGATCTCGTAAATTTCATTGGCGCCGGCGGTGCGCGCCAGGCCGGCGATTGCTGCATCGGCGGCCGGCTCGTTCCAATCCTCCATGGCGGCGCGGAACTCGCGGCGAGCACGATGCGCGACCGGCACCGCCGATTCGTCCACGGCGGGCATCGTCCAATCGCCGCGCTCTTCCACGTCGCGCGCCGCGGCGCTCTTGTAGTAATCCAGAGCCCAGAAGATCGGCAGCCAGCGATGTTCGGGCGGCGAGGCCACGCTCGCTAAGTGCGCCGAATTCACGACCAGCACCGTGTGGAACTTGAAGCCGACATTCGGGCGCGGCTCTACGTTCTTCACGCCGGCCAATAGTAGCGCCGCGAGCACTTCCTGGTAACTTACGCCTTTGCGAATCCGCGCCGCCACTTCTTCCAGTAACTGGTCGCGAGGCGTCTCTTCAATGAGGCGCACGAGCGGCTCGATCTCCGGCCGCAGCTGGACGGATTTCTTATCGAGCTTCGCTTCGGCCGCCGACACGGCGCCAAGCCGAGAGAGAAACGATAAGTCGCCGAGGCCCAGCATCAAGCCGGCGGCCGCGCCGGTCTTCAAAACATCTCTGCGCGAGTTTTTTGCGAACATGGTAGGCGCCTCCGATACGAAAGGGATGCTCGCTGCCGACGGTGGTCAATATACCACGGCGGGCGCGTTTCCCAAGGCGATTTCATTGAGGCCGCGGTTTTGCGCCGGCAGAGCTAAACGGCAAGCGCTGATTTGACCCGGGTGGGAATCCGGAGCGCAAGATGCGTTACAGCGTCTGACAGAGTGAATAAACCGCCAAGAACGCCAGGTTAAAACCGTCGGTGCTACTTGGAATTTCTTGACGCGCTTGGCGACCTTGACGGTTTCATATTGTCAGGTAATGTTAGTCCAGCACCTTGATGCGCACATTGCGGATGAGCACGTCTTCGCCGCCGCGGCTGAGGTTCTGAAACCCGATGTGTCCCCGCGTTGGGCGGTCTTTCACCGGTGGCGCGTCGCTGCCGTCGTGACGCTTTACGATTTGCTCTTGTTGGCTCAAATCGATGTCATGGATCAACTCGCCATTCAGCGATGCGCGCAGTTTACTGCCGTCCAATGTGATCTCATATCGGTTCCATTCCTCGGGTTTGTAGACCTGCTTTTGTGGCGCGATGGCCCGGTAGATTCCGCCGGTCAATTCTGAGTCCTTCGCGTCCGGGTTATAGCGAAAATCGGCCATTTGCAGCTCCATGCCGTCGAACGCCGGATCGCCTTTGAGCGGGGCGCGCAGGGCAAGCCCGCTGTTACCCAGCGCGCCGAGCTTGAATTCGAACTCGAGCTCAAAATTCCCGTACTCGCGTTCGCTAACGAGCCAGGTGCCGCGCGGCTCGCCGCCATGCAAGACACCCTCGCGCACGACCCAGCTGTCTTTCGAACCGGCCGGTTTGCTGATGTCATTCCATTGCCGGACCGACCAGCCGCTGGGCACACCCTCTTCGGCAAAGAGTGCTTCACCCTCGCCGCTCGTCTCGTTGTTTGATAATGCGGACGAATCAAGAATCGAAAACGCCAGCAGAACGACTACCAAAGCCACACCGCACGATCGGATGTCGACAAGTTTCTGGAAGCAGTCTTTCACGGCAGCACCTCAAAGAGAAACTAGACTACGTCGGCCAGCGATCATGCCATCGGCAGGCCCGCTTCCTTCCAGGCTCTCAGACCACCGGCAACGGAAGCTACGTTGGTGTACCCCATTTTCTGTAAGTTGTCGGCCGCCAAAAGCGAGCGACTTCCGCCGCCGCAGTAGCAAAGAATTGCTGTCGCGGGGTCAGGAATCACGCCCTCGATTCGCAGTTCAAGGACACCTTTGCTGAGGTGCACGGCGCCTTGGGCGTGCCCTTGAGCGAATTCCTCGCCCTCGCGCACATCGATGAGAACTGCACCGGCTGCGTACCGTTTGGCAGCCTCCGACGCCGAAACCTCCGGCACGCGGGTTCTCGCATCCGCCGTGATTTGTTGAAACCGGGGAGCTTGCGCCATCGACGTGGACCTCTGCAAGTAACTTTAACGAGTCGCAGGCAGTCGCGTAAAGCCGTTGATGCTGCGGATATCACGTGGCGAATTAAGGTCGATTCAATATCGAATGTTGGTGATAAATCGACCACAGGACCGCTCGAATTTTGGCACACGCATTGCCACCATTTGAAGGGTTGCAAGGCGCTAACGCATCCCACAGAGGGATTCTGGCCTGCGCTGGCGCGATTGTATTTTTTCCGGAATGCCGCCAATTCGGCCGTTTTCGCGAGGCTGCTGGCGGTCCGCTTTGAGTTGGCTTCATTGTTTTTCTGGTTCCGCGCCGACCGTTTTCGGCGCATAACCCCTGCTGCATGAGCGACCAAGATGGCCGAACAGAATGCAGAATGGAAGCACCGTAAACAAATTGAGTTGGACGACGTGGAGTACGAAATCGCAGTTAGCGAAAGAGGCGGCGAATACAGTGCCATGTGGACCTGCTCTGAATGTGGAGAGAGCGGAGCCTCAGCATTGAAAAGCGTCTCGCGGGAACAGGCCATTGAACGAGCCGAAACGAGTCTTTATGCGCACCATACCCTAGCGCATAGCGAATCAAGCCCTATCTGAATTCGCAGGATTCAGTGGAATGAGCGGGCCCACGCGCAAGTGATTCGTGCGAGTTCAGCTACTTCTGCTCGGCCGTTATTTGCCGCCGCGGATGATTTTGAAGCCGCGCTCCATCCCTTCGCGCACGACAACGGCCTGCATTTCCGGCTCAAAACGATCATCGTACGTGCCGCCGCAGACCATCATCGTAAGGTCGGAATAGAAATCGATCGCCATGTGCAGGTCGTCCGACAAGTTCCGCGTGGCGGAATCTCCGTTATCGCTGGGGCGATTTTCGATGCTTGGATCGATTGCAGGCGGCCCGTGCGACATTGCGGCGAAAAATAGCGCCCCGGCGACTTGCAGCAGCTGATCGCTGTTCCACCCGTCAGCTGGCGCCGGGATATCGTGGCCGCCGCCAATTTGCGCCACAAGCTGCTCCGCTCGCGCTTTATCGAACACGATGGGATACATGAATGGTGTCTCCGAGTCGGCGCCGATTCTTCAATTTACGCTTCAATATATCGTTTTTACGAAGCTGTTATTGGGCATAGGTGGCCATTGGCACAGTGCGTTCGGTGACGATCCGTTGAAGATGTTTTTTTACAACGCTCAGGCATCCATGCTACCATAAAAAGCCGGTTGGGTTCGATCGGAGGCAGTAAGAATGAAAGTCACGTTGGCGGAATCGATCAGGGGTCGCGGAGCGCTGAGCTTCTTTGTATTGAAGCTGTTGTTTTTTGGAGTCCTGTCCGCCGATGCCTGGTCAGCCCAGGAAAAACGGCCCAACATCATTCTCATTGTTGGCGACGACATGGGATACGCCGACATCGGCGTCCACGGCTGCCGCGATATTCCCACGCCGCATATCGACGCGCTTGCTGCCGCGGGTGTTCGCTGCACCAGCGGATACGTTTCCGGGCCGTACTGTTCACCCACGCGGGCGGGCCTTCTTACCGGCCGCTATCAGACGCGCTTCGGACACGAATTCAATCCGGGCGGCGGCCAGCGGCGGCCACGTCGCCGCCAAGCGCAGGCCGGTCAGGGCGCTCAGCAACAAGCGCAAGGGCAGGGGGCGGCGCGCCGACGCCGAATGGGTCTGCCGTTGTCGGAAATAACCATCGCCGACCGGTTGAAAGCAGCCGGCTATACGACGGGCCTGGTGGGCAAATGGCACCTTGGCGGCGGCGAGCGGTTCCATCCACAGCGGCGTGGGTTCGACGAGTTCTTTGGTTTTTTGGGCGGCGCGCATCCGTATTTTCCTGCCGAAGAGGGACGCATACTGCGCGGGAAGGAGCGCGTCGACGAACAGGAATACCTCACCGATGCGCTCGGCCGCGAAGCCGTGGCGTTCATTGACCGCCATCGCGAGCAGCCGTTCTTTCTATACCTGGCGTTCAACGCCGTCCACACGCCGATGCACGCCAATGAGGCACGGCTCGAAAAATTCAAAGACATCAGCGACGAGCGGCGCCGCACATACGCCGCGATGATGTCGGCTATGGATGATGCGATCGGGGCTGTCGCCGACAAACTTCGCGAAACACAGCTCGAGGAGAATACGCTGGTGTTCTTTATCAGCGACAACGGAGGCCCGACGATGCCGGGCACATCCGGCAACGCCTCGAACAACGCGCCGCTGCGCGGCTCGAAGCGCACGACGCTCGAGGGCGGCATTCGAGTGCCGTACTTCGTGAAGTGGCCCGCTCAACTGCCGGCTGGCAAGGTGTACAAACAGCCGGCGATCCAAATCGACCTCTTGCCGACGGCGCTGGCAGCGGCCGGCGTCGAAATCGGCGATGACAAAATCGTTGAAGGCGTCAATCTTTTGCCGCATCTTCGCGGCGAGGGTGACGGCGCGCCACACGAAGCGCTTTACTGGCGCTTCGGCCGGCAAATGGCCATTCGCCAGGGCGACTGGAAGCTCGTACGCTACGACGCGACTGTCGATGGCCTGCGCGGCCAATTCACCGAGCCGAAACTGTACAACCTGGCCGCCGACATCGGCGAGAACAACGACTTGATGGAAAAGGAACCCGAGATAGCCGCGGGGCTACAAGCCAAGTGGGATGAGTGGAACAAGTCGAACGTTCCAGCGCTGTGGGGCGACGGCCGGGGACGCGGCCGCCGCAGCGCGGGCCGTCAACCGGCGGAAGCCTCCACACCTTAGCCCGAAGCGCAAGCGAGGGATTTTGTCGGTGCGCGACGTTGGTTGATTCCCTCGCTGGCGCTTCGGGCTAGTTTGAGACGTTTACGGTGACGAGCATGACCGGGCATTTCACGCGACGAACTTTCTTAAAAGCGTCGGCTGCGGGGGCCGCATTCGCTCTCACGAGGCGGCCGGCCCGCGCTTTGGATCTCAATGGAAAATTGCGCGTTGCGGCCATCGGCACCGGCAACAAGGGCGCCGATGATTTGCGGGAGATTTCCGCCAGCGCGCGCGTGGACGTGGCGGCAATTTGCGACGTGGACCATTCGGAGCCGCACTTGGGGTGGGCCGCCACCCAGTTTCCGAAAGCCGAGCGGCACGCCGATTTTCGGCGCTTGTTTGAGAAGCCCGATGCGTTCGACGCCGTGATTGTTTCTACGCCCGATCACATGCACGCGCCGATTGCGCTTGCCGCAATGGCTTTGGGCAAGCATGTTTTCTGCCAGAAGCCGCTTACGCACACCGTCGATGAAGCGCGCAGGATGCGACAGGTCGCCGAGGAGCGCGGCGTCGTCACTCAGATGGGAAATCAAATCCAGTCCCATAGCGCCTATCGCACGGCAGTGAAGCTGCTGCAGGATGGCGCGATTGGAAAGGTGCGCGAAATCCACGCCTGGCAAGCCGGCGACATGGGGTGGCTCATCACCGACAAACAGCCTGACTATGCCGATCCGGTTCCCGACACTTTGGACTGGAACTTATGGCTGGGCGTCGCTCCCTCGCGGCAATATATTGCCGAGCTGTATCACCCGGTGAATTGGCGGGCCTGGCAGGACTTCAGCAATGGGCAGCTTGGCGATTTTGGCTGTCATATTTTGGATTGTGTTTTCCTCGGCTTGGACTTGGCGGCGCCGACTGCCATCGAAGCCGAGGCGCCGGCCTTGAACGACGAAGTCTGGGCGCCGCGATGCAAAGTGTCGTACAGCTTTCCGGGTACGTCGCACACCGTCGGCCCGGTCGTGCCGCTGACGTGGTACGACGGCCGACGCCACAAACCGAAGCGCGCCGAGCTTGGCTTGCCGGACGACTATCGAGTTCCCGGCGCGGGTTCCGCGCTGATCGGCGAGGCGGGTACCATGGTCATTCCGCACTGGGACATGCCGCGATTATTTCCTGAAGAAAAATTCCGCAACTATGAAGTACCGCAGCTTGAAGACGTGAATCATTACACATCGTGGGTCGATGCCTGCCTTGGCGACGGCAAAACCACTTCGCATTTCGGCTATGCGAGTCGCCTCACCGAGACGGTGCTTCTAGGAGCCATTGCCGTGCGCTTTGCGGGCCAGCGGCTGGAGTGGGATGCGGCCAGCGGCAAATTTACGAACCACCAGGACGCGAACCAGCGACTCACGAAAAGCTATCGCCCTGGCTGGATGCTGTAGCGGGGAGCAAGGAGCAGGGAGCACGGAGTTTATTGCGTGTTGTATTCTCCGTACTCTATGCTCCGTGCTCCCGGCTCCATGCTCCCCGCTTCTAAGCTGCAAGCACCCATTTGTAAATGCTTGCATGGTGGCATCGGAAAAAGGCCGCACGTTGCTGCGACCGCCGCTCGATAATCATTACGTGCGGCGATAGTCGGTGCACGGCGAATCGAGGGGGGCCGTTTCATGGGGGCGTCACGTCTGAAAGTATTTGGCGGCGACGGTACGGGCTGCCAGCTGTGCCGCCGCTCGCCGCTCATGAAATTCGTTGTGCCGCGATCGACCACTCTCTGGCGCTGCACGCATTGCGGCCTGTATCAGAATGGCCGTCTCGTCGACAATTCCGCGTATGCCGAGGAGTATCACCGCGGCTACGAACATCACCGCGCGAAGAAGCTGCGCACTGCCAGCGTGCGTCTGAATCGGATTGCACCACTGGTGCGCGCGAACAAGCCGCGTTTGCTCGACGTCGGTTCCAGCGTAGGATGTGTGATTGAAGCTGCGCTCAAGCGCGGCTGGGAACCCGTGGGTATCGACGTCAGCGCGAGCGCGGTCGACTTTTGTCGCAAGCGCAACTTGCCGTGCCAGTTGGTCCATGGGTCGTCGCTGCCGTTTCCGGATGCGTCGTTCGACGTGCTCACGGCCTGGCATGTGATCGAGCACGTCGAAGACGTCCAGCTAACGCTTGCCGAATGGTTACGCGTGCTGCGGCCTGACGGCGTCTTGGCCTTGGAAACGCCCGATGCGTCTTCGCCCATCGTGCGGCTGCGCGGAAGCTCTTACCGCAAATTCTGGGCGCCGGAGCACACTTACACGTTCACGCCATCGACGCTGGCTGAGTTCATGCGGCGGACCGGTTTTGAGATTTTGCAGCGGCCCGCATTCGGACGCCTAGCGGGCCATTCAGCCGGGCTGGCCGCTTATACGGTGGCTTACCAGAGCTACCATGGCCTGCGGAAGCTGGCCGGCATCAGCAAAGCGTTCCAAATCTTCGCCCGCAGAACGTCCACGCCCGCCGTGGCTCAGAAGGCCGCTTGATCGACGCGGCGCAATCGCCGCCGATCGCGAGTAGAATAGCGTGCGTTCTCCGCTCGCTTCATTCCGCAGGTGGCTGCGATGACTCGATGTTTGCGCTTGATCATCGGCTGCTTGGTCGTAGTAACAGCCGGCCGACATTCAGCGTGTTTCGGAATGGAAACCGGGTCGGAGCCGGCGTCGGGGCCGGCACACCGCAGGGCGGGGTCGCGGCTCGCTGCAGGAACGCCGAGTTATTCTGAGCACCAGGACCTGTCATATTTTCTGACGAGCGACAGCCGGCGCATAACGATCCGCACGCCGTCCGATTGGCGCGAGCGGCGGCGGCATATTGTGCTGGGCATAGAGCAAGTGATGGGTCCGCTGCCGAAGCCGGAGCGGCCGGTTGCGCTCGATGTCGTGGTTTTGGAAGAACATCGTGAGAAACTTTTCACGCGGCGCAAGGTAGCTTATCGTACCGATCGCGCAGATAAGCGCGTCACCGCTTGGTTGCTGTTGCCGGCCGGTGAGGCAACGGAGCCGCGCCCGGCTGCGTTGTGTTTGCATCAAACGACGCCGGCCGGAAAGGATTCTCCGGTAGGCCTCTCTGATCGGCCCACTCTGCACTATGCGCGTGAATTGACGGAGCGCGGATTTGTAACTCTGTCGCCCGATTATCCGTCGCTTGGCGAGCACGAGCACGACTTCAACACTGATGACTATGCGAGCGGATCGATCAAGGCGATCTACGACAACATCCGGGCGATCGACCTGTTGCAATCGTTGCCGGACGTCCATCCGCAGCGAATCGGCTGCATCGGGCACTCGCTGGGCGGCCACAACGGGCTTTTCACGGCAGTATTCGATGAGCGCATCAAAGCCGTCGTTACCTGTTGCGGGTTCACACGTTTCCATAAATACATGAAGGGCGACCTCACGGGCTGGTCGGGGCCGCGCTACATGCCGCGCATTAAGTCGCACTACGGTCTTTCGCCCGACCGCATGCCGTTCGACTTCACCGAGGTGATTGCGGCCATTGCACCACGGAGCGTTTTCATTGTCGCCCCGGTGCACGACGACAACTTCGACGTGGGCGGCGTGCGTGACGTTGTGGCCGCGGCGCAGCCGGTCTTTAAATTGCTTGGCCGGCCGGATCGGCTGCGGGCAGTCTATCCCGATGCCGGGCACGATTTTCCCGACGCCGCACGTCATGAAGCCTATGACTTTCTCAGGGCTTCTCTCAGCGCGCCCCGTTGATCCGGAACATCGTTTGCTCTTTCGCGCCAGCGCAAAGTTCGCGCTGTAGCCGGCCTCTCTAAGTTGCCGGTCGCGTATTCCAAAGAAACTCCTGAAGGAGAAGGTCTATGAGCCAGACGAGAATCCTGGATGTTCAACACGATGACTCGTTTCAAAAGTCGGAATGGCGAATTCAGCGCGTGGGATGGGCGGTATGGATCGCCATCGTGATCGCCGCGCTGGCAGGCCTGTTGGGCACCGGACCGTTGAGCCACGCAGATTCGACGGCATCGGATGAGTCGCTGAGCGTGCAGTACGACCGTTTTCTCCATTATCACAAACCCGCGGTGCTTGAAGTGCTGGTCAACTCACGCGCCCGGGACGATCAGCCGCTTCGGCTCAAGGTCTCGCAATCGTTTCTGGATAGCATTCAGATATTGCGTATCGAGCCGGAACCGGTCGAGCAATCGCTTTCGGCCGACGGCGTGGTCTACACATTTCCTCAAGACGGCGCGTCTCAGCTCCGCAAGATCCTCGTACATTTTGAATTCGAGGATTTTGGCATGTGCAAGGGCAGAGTCGAGCTCATCGGCGGCGGTTCCGTCAGCTTTCAACAATTCGTCTATCCATAAGGGGCAAATTCATGGAATCCATACTCCGCGGAGCGGCGACCTATTTATTCGTGTGGCTGATTTTTCGGCTGGCCGGCAAGCGCACCCTCGCTCAAATCACTACATTCGACGCGGTGCTGCTGTTGATCGTCAGTGAAACAACTCAAGCGGCCCTGACGGACGACAACAATTCGTTCACCAATTCCATCTTGTTGATCCTGACGATGCTCGGCCTCGATGTGGCATTGTCC
This sequence comes from Lacipirellulaceae bacterium, assembly GCA_035249585.1. GTDB lineage: Bacteria > Planctomycetota > Planctomycetia > Pirellulales > Lacipirellulaceae > JABDGM01. The sequence goes on along the minus strand of DATFGJ010000082.1, from coordinate 1,387 downwards.
CATATCAAGTTGCGCTTCCCGTCGGTGGAAAAAGTGATGGACGGTGTGCCGCTTGTGATCCTCGATTCTGACGGGCTCAAACAAGATGTCATGGACAAGGAGCGCGTTAACAAAGAGGATGTTTTGCATGCCGCGCGCGAACTGCAGGGACTGGCGAATCTCGAAGAGATTCAGTATGCGGTGCTGGAGCAGACCGGCGACATCACGGTCGTGCCTAAGCAGGGATAAGCCGGCACCGGAGCACACTAGCCCGACGCGTAAGCGAGGGATTGAATGTTGAATTCCCTCGCTTACGCTTCGGGCTAGTGTTGGAGCGTGGTGTTCATGCTAATCGTCGGCAGACAATTCCTCTTTTTGCAAGGCGGCGTTGATGGCCGTGCCCGCAATCGCGCCCTCGGCCGCCGCAACAATCGCAAACTGCGCATCGCCGTCTGCATCCCCGGCGAGGTAGAGTCCATTGATGCACGTGGTTTGTCTTTTTCCCGTGCGCGCGAGGCCTTCGTCATCGAGTTCGCAACCGAGCATCGCCGGCAACGGCGAGCGCTGAACTTTATCCGAGCTGAAGAACACAGCGTCGCACTTCAGCGACGGCCCGGTCGTGAACATGATCTCCTCAAGCGTTCCATCCACACCTTGGAGCCGAAGAATCGGCTCCTCGCGATACGTCACGCCGTGTCGATCCAACAAGCGGCGATGCTTTTCGGCGAGCGGCTCACCGTTCGTGCAGGCGGTTACGTCCCGCGACCAGGTGAGCAGCGACAGCGCTAGTTTCGTCGCATGCTCGCCGTCGCCGAGGGCCGCCAACCGTTTGTCGCGATGCTCCCAGCCGTCGCAGTACGGGCAGTGGTGCACCGAGCGGCCGTAGAACTCGCGCAGGTTTGGAATGTCGGGAAGCCCGTCCATAAGGCCCGTGCATAGCAGCAGGGCACGCACAATGAACGAGCGATCGCTCGTTTGCAATTCGAAGCCGTCGGCCGCATCGCCATCGCGGTCAATTCGCCGGGCGGCGACCACCTTGGCATCGAGCAATTCGACACCGTAATGCCGTGCTGCGTTGCGTCCAAGCTCTCGCAGTGAATTGGGCTCGATACCTTCCTGGCCCAGGTAACAGTGCACGCCCTGCGCGGCGTAGTTCCGCGGCTTACCGTCGTCAAACACGACGACGCGCCGCCGCGAGCGGCCGAGTACCACCGCGGCGCTCAGGCCGGCGGGACCGCCGCCAACGATGGCGACATCGTAATCGGGCGTCAAGGCGCTCTCAGCCATTGGTGGGTAGCTGAATTCGCAAGAATTCAGCGTCATATCGAAGGGAAAGTGTAGGCTGAATTCGTGCGAATTCAGCTACCAATGACACGACTCCAATCCCGCATTCGGTACATCGTTTGCT
>DATFGJ010000081.1:0-3389 GCA_035249585.1 Lacipirellulaceae bacterium | reverse complement strand
CTGCTGAGTCACCATTCGTCGCGCCCGGCGCAATTCATCCCAGAATCGTTCTGCTGCCCTTTCGTTGCGATCTGCGTACCATTCATAGGCTTCCGTCGCTTCGCCAATAGCTTCGGGATGATATTCAAACCGTTGGCTTGGCATCCCCTCGGATCATCCTTTCTGCTTCTTCGGCTGGAATGGTTTTCACGCGTCCCGAGTCTATATCGGCGATCCGGCGAGCGATTTCATCGCTCCATGCAGCCTCGACTTCATCGGCCAATTCCTCCGGGCCGTGATCTACCGTTCGGTCAATTAAGCTCTCGTGCAGGGCATAGTACACCTTCTCTCGTTCAGCTAGCGGCAATTGAAGAATCGAGGCGATTAGGGTGTCGGTGGCTAAGTCGCGGGCCATGACCTTATTCCTATTTGGTTGCGAGATCGCTTCAATTTTATCATCGACGAATAGTCGTGGTCAAAACGTTTAATTCGCCGTTTTGGCGAGATCGCGGAGGATCGGGACCAATGCACTGCACACCATGTCGGTGATTTGCTTGCCTTTTTCGGCACTGGCGCCGCGCGGCTCGCCGAAAGCGCCGCTGGGCGTCGCCTGTTTCATCGTGCGGAACAGCGTTGCGCGCGAAGAGCGCAACAGGTCGGCCTCGGCCCAATCGTACGTCGGCACGTTGGCACGTGACTCGGCGGTATCCATTCGCACAAGCTCGGGCGCGATGTGCATCATCAGCGATGTTTCAAATTCGCAGGCATGGCCCACGCCGCCCGGCCCCGACTCATTCAAAGCGATGAGCGCCTCGCTCGCCACGCGCCACCACGTGGCCACGACAATTTGAGAGTCGGGGTGCTGTGTGCCGAACTGTTCCAGAACCACCTGGCATATGCCTTGGTTGCCGCCATGGGCGTTGAGCACCAAGAAGTTGCGAAATCCGTGCCGCCAGGATGAATGCAAATATTGGTTTGCGACGCCGCGAAAAGTTTCGTGCTGGAGCGTCAGGCTGCCGGCGAAATCCATGTGATGGTCGGAGCAGCCCACCGGCACGCTGGGCAAAACCAGCACCGCTCGCCCCATCCGTTTGTTGATCTCCGCGGCGAAAAACTCGACGATCATTCGATCGGTGGCCAGCGGCAGATGCGGTCCATGCTGTTCCACCGCAGCCACCGGCAGAACGACCGGCGTCCGCCGATCGATAGTTTCAAATTCAGGGCTTCTGAGCTCTTGCCAATTCATGATTGCTTTACCGCCCACATTTCAATTTCAATGCGAAATCCTGGAAGTAGCTTCGCGCCGATGGTCGTTCGCACGGGCCGCGGCTCGGGCATCTCATCGGCATAAACGGCATTAAAGCGATGCCACTCGTCGAGGTCGGCCATGAAGACGTTGACCTTGAACACATCGCCAAAGCTGCACCCGGCCGACTTCAGCTGCCGCCGACAATTCTCGAGCGTGTAACGAGTTTGCTGCTCGATGTCCTGTCCGACGACGTTGCCTTGTGGGTCAAGGGCCACCTGCCCTGAAATAACGACCAGCTTATCGGAATCCACTTCCAGCACCGGTGAGTAAGGGCCGGCCATCGTGTGCTGGGATGCGCCCGCAGGCAATCGCTTCGCGGTCATAGTCAACCTCAAACTCACACCTGCTCGCGGGAGCTTGGTAAGGGGAATTCATTTAAACCGCCAAGAACGCCAAGAAGGTCTTCTTGGCGCACTTGGCGCTTCCAAAAATTGTGGCCGGCTATTTGCATCAATCTTTATATTCGCGGACATCGGTTTGGTAATGGCGCAGTGCATCTCGATCGAGCTCGACGCCCAGCCCCGGACCGCGCGGCACGGTTGCTACCGGCGGCTTTAAATCGAGCGGCGCCGCCAGCAGATCGTGCTCTCGTATCAATCGGCCGAAGATATCGGACGGCCAGGTGCAGCTCGGCGCTGCCGCGCACTGGTGCAAATACATCGCCTCCAAAATGCCCAAGTCGATTTCCGATCCGTGCCAGCACGGCAGTCCGGCCGCCCATGCGATGCGATCGAGCTGCTGAAAACCGACAAGGCCGCCGTTGAAATTGAATCCGTCAACGGCTCCCAATTGCAACGCGCGAACTGCATCGTGCACGCGCTGGCCATGATAAATGTACGGCAGGGAGACATGAAGCACGATCGGAACCGGCGAATACTGCCGAAGGCGGGCGTATTCATCGAGCATCCAGCGCGGGATCGGGTCTTCGAGGCAGAGGACATTGCCGACGTCGCTTAGCCCATCAATCCGGCGCCGCGTCTCGGCCGGCGTATCCCAGCGCTCATTTGGATCGAGAATGACTTGCATTCCCGGCGCTTGCTCGGCGATCAATCGGCACCAGCCCACCACATCGTCTGCGAGGTCGCATTTGAACTTGATACAGTCGTAACCGGCTTCAGCAAAGCGGGTTGCCAAAGGTTTGATGTCGTCCAATTTGCGATGGCCCGACCAGGCTCCGACGCGAACTTTCTGCTGAACTTGCCCTCCAAGCAAATCCACGAGCGGCAAACCGTGCAGCTTGGCGAAGGCATCCCAAATGGCGCATTCGAAACCATCATACTCCCGGCAATGTGCAATCGGCAGTTTCTGGCGATTCAGTTCTCCAATCGCCATTCCAACAAGCCGCTTTGAAATGTTTTCGACGGCGCGCCAATCATGGTCGCGATACAATTCGCCCAGGCCGACCGTGCCATCATCTAGATAAAGTTCCAGGACGCACTTGGGCAGCTCATCGAACTGAACTGTCCAGCTGGCGCGGCCGGACACCGGCAACTTGTGCAGCGGCTGGTCGATGCCCGGGCTGTTGATTGTGTCCGGCCGGGCCGGCACGACAACTTCCGTGGCGACTATTCGCACGATGCGCGGCATGGGGTCGGAGCGCTTTGAGGGCGGCGTAGCTGGCGAACGACGGCAGCCGTTATCCGACCAAAAAAGCCGAGAGGATGCAACTACGTGAAAAGCCGCTCTGGCGAACTTAGGAATACCGCTGAGTTGGCGACAAGCTGAATTCTTGCGAATTCATCTACGATCATTCTCGCCGGCGTCTTCCTCCCACGCGCGCAGGACGGCGATGCTGCACGGGTTGAGTTTGTACTTGGCGCCGGCGGCCATTGGTTCGGGCGGGTCTGCCGCTGGTGCAAATGTGTCGAAGATCAATTCCCATTGAGCGCCCTCGCGGATCCCGGGAAGAGTGAAATCGATGGGCTCACCGTGATCCGCATTGAACAGCAACACGATCGTGTTGCCGTGGATTTCCTCGCCGTGCTCGTCCATGTCGATTGAACGGCCGCTAAGCACCACGCCGATGCATCGGCCGAAACCCGTTTGCCAATCTTCGGGTTTCATAGGCGAGCCGCCTGGGGAGAGCCAGACGATATCGGGA
>DATFGJ010000080.1:0-4615 GCA_035249585.1 Lacipirellulaceae bacterium | reverse complement strand
TTGGCTGGCAGAGGCGTCGTTATGGAGGACGATCAAGAGCGGCCGCTGCGGGCAGGCGACGTCGTGTTCGTCGCGCCGAACGACGTCCACCAATTCCGTAACACGGGCAGCGAGCCAATGCGCTTCTTGTGCCTGATTCCAAACTCGGCCACGGGCAAGAACGTCACCGTCGTGCCCGAATGCGGCTTGGAGCCCAAGCATTAATTGCGAAGCAAGATCTTAGCCCTGAGTCGCTGGAAGTAATTGTTGGATAATTCCCGTCCAGTACCAATAGACCTCGCGCGCGCCGCCCCACGCAATCCACAAACACAACGCCAGCAACGCGGTTATTTTGATCCGCTCGGTCCAGCGCGTTTGCTGCACCAGGCCGCGCAAAAGATAATAGGCGCACGGCCAAAGTACCAACGATATATGACAAATAAAAATCGCGACTGCATATCGGAACTTTCCCAATGACGAGCCGCGCGGCGTCATCGACCATGGAATCAAGTCCCATAATGGTACAGTAATGATCGCGATTAATATGAACAGCATGGCGGCGTTTGACGCGCGAATCGCCAGTGACGAGGGCGTATTGGCTTCTCGATTCGAGTCGTACCAGATTTTTCGCACAGTGGCGCGTCGAGTAAGCATACCTGGATTGAACGCCATCCGGATCAAGGCCGCCACCATTTGAAGCCCGTGCATGCCAACGGTCCGGCGGCCGGAGGTGAGCACTTTCGGCCACAGCACAACGAAGCGGCCCTGACGTTTCAAGGCCCACGACATGGCAGCATCCTCGGCGCCGAAAAGCTTTTCGTTAAAGCCGCCGGTCGCCTGAAAGGCGCTTCGCGTGCAGAACATGAACGCGCCGCCGCAGGTTCCGGCGAGCCTCATGAAGAGGCCCAGCCACCATATCAATAGGTGCGCGTAGAGCGGCACGGTGCCTTCGAATCGGGCCAACGCACCTCCCCCGGCGGCGCCTTTATCCATCGCGCGCAATGCCGCGGCCGCAACGCGTGGATTGATCGTCGTGTCGGCGTCAACAAAGATTAACCGCTCGCCGCTGGCCGCGCGGGCGCCGGAATTTCGCGTCGCGGCGATCTGCCGATGATTGACCGGCACGACCGTCGCGCCATGTTCGCGTGCGACCGCGGCCGTCGCGTCGGTGGACGCATCATCGACGACGACAATCTCATACGGCTGATTCACAGCGCGGGCCGAATTGTGGATCGCCTCGAGCGTCCTGCCCAGGAAAAGCTGTTCGTTGTGAGCAGGGACGACGAACGAGATCATGACATGTCCATTATTTGTCCGCGTGCAGCTTAATCCATTCCGCGTCCTGCTTGGGCGGCGCGAACCCAGTCACGTCGTCAATCGACATAAATTCCTGGTTCACGCAGTTGGCGAACGCTTCCGCATCATCCACCCGGCAACGACATACAAAATTCCCGGCACGCAAAGGATGGCCCAGATCACGTACGCCCCCAATGAATAGATCCGTGCGATTACCACCAGGCTTGCAACCATGCACACCAGGCTCATGAATCCTCCAAATAAAGGCCATCGCCATCCCAGAAGATAGCCGGTCGCAAAACCGAATGGGAACAGAGCCAGGTAAATCCGCTCACGCGTTCCCGCCGGCCCGGTGCCGGGCTCGCCAAAGAAGATCAGCATCAAAGGCACGATGGCGGCAATTCCAGTAAGCCGCGCAATCCACAACAGCACGCGCGCCATAAGGTTGTGTCCATTTGAATTGCTCATGATTCTGCAGCCTCGTTGGAGGGGCTTAGGGCTAACAGCTCGCCATTACCGATCGGAACCACCGCAGTTCGCCATCCCGATGCGCCTCGAACTTGCATGATGAATCCCTCCATTTCCGCTGCGTGCGACACGGCATTGTCGACAACAAGCATCCCGCCAGGGACGAGTACGCGCTGCAGCCGTGGCCACCAGGCCGTATATTGGCCTCGATCTGAGTCGAGAAAGATCATGTCAAACTGAGACGCGGCCTGCCCGCTGAGGAACTGGCCGGCGTCCATCACTTCCTGACGAACCCAACGCGATAAACCGGCGCGCTCCAGGTTTTGTCGGGCCAGCTCCGCTTTGCCCGCGGAGACTTCTACGGTGACCACGCTGCCGTGGGCCGCGCGGACGGCATCCGCCAGCCACAGCGTGGAGTAGCCGTTGGATGTGCCAATTTCAAGAATACGCCGTGCCCTGGTCCCCAGGATGAGGATTGCCAGCAGCTGCCCGGTTTCCGGCGTGATGTTGAGCATCTTTTCGTGGCGCTGGGTGGCTAGCGCATCGTTTTCGGCGCCAAAGCATTCCAGTTCTCGTAGCAACAACTGCAGCGAATCGTTCATCGCCGTTACTCGCAAATAGAAGCGCAATCGACGAGGTTTTCTCGTTCAATCCTCGTTATGCAGACTGGCGCCACGCAGCGGCGAAGGGCTTCGGACAGAAAGCTTTTTGTCCAACTCGTCATGTTCACAGCTGCCGCTTACGGTTCGACGGTCACAATCACCCGCGCGTAGCGGGTCAGTGGAGGCGAGCCCCGATCGCTGACCGATACGATGAGGTGGATCGTTTGTGGCGATTCAACGTTGGGGGCGATGAACGACGTCTGAGGCGCGCTGCTATCATGAATTCTTGGGATCGGACCTTTGTAGCTACCAACGTCCGGATAAATGGTCCACTCGAACACCAAACCATTTTCATCGGGGTCATTCGAGCCGCTGGCGTCCAGCGCGACGGAGTCGCCCGGCTGCGCGCGCTTTTGCAGTGGCCCGACAACTCGCGGAGCCGGCGGATGGTTAGCCTCCGCAAAATCCTTGACGCACCAGTCCATGCGGGCCTTGAAATCATTCTGGATATGCTCAGCCCAGCGCTTCAATGAATTGTCTCGATGAAGGCTGCCTTGCCAATCGTCCTCGAGGTTTGCCCAGTAGTAGGGCCGGTCCCTAAAGTTGTCATTGCGTCCGTACCGGCCGGCCCAGCTTCCCCAGGTCGGTTGCTCTGGGTCGTTCATGCCGGTGGGCACCAGGTACAGAAATGTCATCGTATCGCCTTCCTTCTGCCGATGCGTTGTGTTTGTGGGGTAGAGCGCGCCGAGCGGCCCGTGCCCGGTTCGCACGTCGCGCTCGAGGTCGAAGCCGCCTGCGGTGGCGGTAAGGCCCGAAAAGCGATGATACCAGCGGGAGCCGTCCACTTCTGGGCGAAACGTGTCGACCCACAGTGAGAACGGCGGGTCGCGCCTCGTTGTGTGTTCGCCGAACTGGTCGTCCGAGCTGAGACGCAAGCGGCTCTTGAACTCGGCATACTTTCGAGGGCCGCGCTCCGCCAGCACCCGGTCGAGCGCACGACGAAGGCTGCTGCTTGCCGCGCCGTGGTCTGTTCCCCAATTGAGGAACCACACCGGGCGCGGGTCGGCTGAATCCACCGCAGCGAGAATCAGCTTCACGCCCTGGTGGCTGTCTTCGTACCCAGGCACCGTCCGCTGCAGCAGCCGTTCTGGAGTCGGGTAGCGAGCGTCGTGCTGGACCAGGTTCGCGTAGCACTCGCCATAGGCCTTTACGAGCCGCTCGACAATGCCCAGGCCGGTCCGCGCGGAGTTGAGGTTCTCCCCCTCGCGCGCCTCGGCGCGGTTGCAGATGATCCCCTCGACGTCCCATTCATTGGCATACAGCAGGAATCGGACCATCGACTGCTCGTCATCCGGGTCGCCGCCCGCGTCCGTTTCGACGATGACCCGCAGACGGCCTTCCGCGCGGGCGGGCGAATGCGCGACCGAAAGAAGCGCGGCAACAAGAAGGAGTCTTAACCCAGCATCGAAAAATGGACCGACGCCGGGCACACGAAAGCTTGCGACGTGCGCCGCAGTGCGGCAGTGGTCATGATCTGTCCGGGTGGATACATGCACGAGCGGCTCCTCGTGGCAATTGCCGTCGGTCAGACTGCCAAATAACATCATTTAATTGACAAGACGGAAAACATTCGCAACGAACAAGCCTCTTGCATGACCTCAACGAGCGGAATCGGACGCAGTATACTCGAATTCAAGAGGTAAAAGCCACGTGGCCAAGCAATCCGTCGAGCAAGAAATCGCCGCGCTTCGTGAAGAGATTCGCGAGCACGACCGCCGCTATTACGTCGAAGCGGCGCCCATTATTTCGGACCTTGAATACGACAAGAAGTTGGCGCGCCTGAAAGAACTTGAAGCGGCCCGTCCTGATCTTATTACCCGGGACAGCCCCACGCAGCGCGTTGGCGACGAGCCGCTGGCCGAGCTGGTGCATGTGACGCATCGCGTGCCGATGCTGTCAATGGACAACACGTACAGCGTGGAGGAGCTGCAGAAATACGGTGAGCGAACGGCGCGCCTCTTGCCCGGCGAGGAAATCGCCTGGGTCGTGGAATTAAAGGTCGATGGAGTTGCGGTTTCGCTCACGTATGAAAATGGCGTGCTGCGTCAGGGGGCGACGCGTGGCAACACTTTTGTCGGCGACGACATCACGCACAACCTACGCACCATCGGGAAGAAGCGCGGCCTGCCTGTCGAGTTGGAAGGCGACAATATTCCTCCCAGTGTCGAGGTGCGCGGCGAAGTCTACATGACGAACGCTGATCTGGCGGA
>DATFGJ010000079.1:0-4395 GCA_035249585.1 Lacipirellulaceae bacterium | reverse complement strand
TGGACGGGCTATGTATTTAGAGTCCCGTCGCGCACCAGGGGCAGTGGGTCCAGAAATCGCGCACGACGCCCCAGCCGCATTTGGCGCACATGTCGGAGCTGCCAGCAATCTTCCAGGCCTGGCGCACCTTGGTCCGGCACCACGGACAGTAGCGCATGAACGGCATCAACTCGCCGCGGTCACAACGCGGGTTGCGGCAGCGAGCCGTATAGCGCCGGTCACTGTAGCTGCGCTCGGAAACATCTTCGAAGCCGGGCCCGTAGCACCACGCGCAAAACCGCCAATCGAGTTTCGCGCCGCGCTCGCATCGTGGGCAACAGGAGGGAAACGTCGTCTCGTCGCGCAGCACCTTGCGGCCTGTGCCACACCACGGACAAGCCAGCATGGCTTCGGATACCGGGCCGGCGCAGCGCCCGCATTGGTAATTCGTGGCCAATTGCCGGCCGAATTGACGCAAGAATTGCTGCTGCCGAATTTCTTTCCAATGCCGGCGCGTGGAGGGCTTTGTCGTGCGACGTCGACGGCGCTGAACGCGGTAACGTAGCACCTTGGGTTTGGCCCGCAGGTAGGCGGCAAGCATCTGGCCGCAGTCTTCGAAGCGCCGGCTCGGTTTGAGCTCCAGCGCGCGCTTAAGCAGGGCGATCATATCCGGATGAAGCGTGTGCTTCAGTTTCGTATATCCGGCCAGCGGCCAGTCGAACGGCCACTCCGGCAACCGGCCGGAAAACATCTGCCACAGCACGAGCCCGGTGGCAAACACATCGCTCCGGCGCGACGGCCGGCCCATCGCCTGCTCGGGAGCCATATAGCCGACTGTGCCGGCGCCCGATGCGGAAATAGTGCGGTGGGCCACCTTCGAAATGCCGAAATCGGTGAGCCGCAGCCGGCCGTCGCCGAACAAAAGCAAGTTGTCTGGTTTGACGTCGCAGTGGATCACATGCTGCTCATGTGCGAACGCCACCGCGCGCAGCAGCTGTTCGCCGTAGTCGAGGGCCGTGCGCAGCGACATGCGCCGCGCGAGCCGATCTTCCAGCGACTCGTCGCCCAACGGCAATGCGATCACCAGGTGGCCATCGATGAAGTCGGCCGACTTCAGGCCGAGTATGTTTGGATGCGTGAGCTTTGCTGCCAGGCGCACTTCGCGCGAGAAGTCGTCGAGCGACTCCTTGGTGACCAAGCCCTTGTGCGGAATCTTCAGCGCAACGTGAACGCCCTCCAGCGTGTCGTGCGCGCGGAACACGGTCGCATAAGGCCCGTTGGCTAAACGGGCCTTCAGTTTATACTTGCCGATTTTCTGTCCGGGCTTAAGCACGACGCGGCGCGATGGATGAGGAGATTCTGAAAAGTGGCTGGTCGAGGATGCAGGATGCGGGATGCAGGGAGCAGGGAAATCCAATCGTCTCGACCCTGCATCCCGCATCCCGCATCCTCACAAAGTGGCCATATCAATATTATTGAAGTTCCGCTGGTAGAAGCCCATGTACTGCACTTTGCGCTCTAACGCCATAATAACTGCCGCGGCGAAATTGACCCCCTCGAAACTTTGGGCGCTCCCCAAACCGCCAGGGCTGAACACATTGATTTCCATGAGCTTGTCGCCCACGATATCCAGCCCCACCAGGAACATGCCGTCGGCTACCAGCTTCGGGCGCACGATTTCAGCGATTCTAAGGGCTCTATCGTCAACTTCGGCCTGGGCCTTGCGGCCGCCGGCGTGGATGTTGCTGCGGATGTCGTCGCCCGAGCGGAGCCGGCGGAAGGCCGCGTATTTGCCCTTGTATTTCAGGGGCGCCCCGTTCATCACGAACAGCCGCAGGTCGCCCTCGGCGGCGTCGGGCAAATATTCCTGGGCAATCACGTAACCGTCGCGGCTCACGGCCTCGATCATCTGGTTGAGGTTCCCCAGGTCGTTCTTTCGAACCAGAAATACGCCCTGGCCGCCGGAGCCTTGCAGGGGCTTGATTACGACGTCGCCGCCATGCTCGCGGGCAAAGTGGCGGATTTCATCGCGGTCGCGTGTAATCAGCGTGGCCGGGCGGACCTCCTCCGGAAATAGCTGGAAGTACATCTTATTGGCAGCCAGTGCCAGTGCGGTCGGGTCATTGAGCACAATGACACCGCGCCGCAGGGCGGCACGTCCGAACAGAATGCCGGCCATCTGGGCCCATGACCGCCGCCCAATATCTTCCGCCGGATCATTCCGCAACATCAGTACATCCAGGTCGTCGACCGTGATCCGCTCGGCCCGTGCTCGTGGGCCACGGACCTCCTCGAGATACGAATCGAACAATTTGTATTTCGCCTTGGGGGCCGAGCGGGCCCGGGCGCGCACGAAATCGTCCGGATCGAGCGCCAGGTCGCCCGTGCCGATGAGCCAGGCCTCGTGACCGCGGTTCACGGCCGCCATCGCCAGCCGCGTCGTCGTGTACGTGGCTTGCTCCGTGTCGATCTGGTTTACGATGAAACCGATTCTCATGTGGCATTAGGGTTCAGTGGTCAGGGTTCAGAGTTCAGGATTCAGGAGGCTGAACCCTGAACTCTGAACCCCGAACCCTCAACCCAACAACTCCAACAACTTCATGCCGCCGCGCAAACGCTCGATCTTTCGCTGGGCCTCGGCGCTCTCCAAATAACGCGGTCGCAGCGACGGCGGCTTCAAAATCTCTCGATGTCGCAGCTCATAAATCAGGGGCAAGTGCGCGGACGCCACCTTGCCCACATACAGCGGTTCCAACTCGCCGCCTTCGCGCAAGTAGCGCAAGATCTGCAGCAGTCCACGCAGATAAACTGCGTCTTTCGTCAAGCCGCCACCGCGGTAAATCCGCATCGCGATCGTGTAGGCCGTGCGCTGGGAAAACACGAGGTTGCGGTTGAGAACCCGAAACGTATCGATGAAGGATGCGCCGTCAAGCAAATAATGGGCCGCAAGAACCCGCGCAGCAAGCACGCGCATCCGGTAGCGGCTCAGGCCGCCAACAAGATATTCCGCGAGCACGGCCAGCCCCTCCTGAAATCCATCATAGCCGGCCAGGCCCACCTCGAGCTGTTGGAACGGTTGCTGGTGGCCATTATAGCGCGTCACCAGGTGCGTACCGATTTCGTGCTGCAATAGCGCGTCGACCCGCCGGTGCGGAACATGCGTGCGGCCACCGATAAGAAGCTGGTCGCCCGAGACCATCATGCCGGCGTACATGTCATCGCGCACGGAGACAGTGGCCGCGAAGTCGGAGCATTGCTGCTGATAGTAGCCCAGCTCCTGCTGGGCACGTTGGGCGAATTCGGTGGCGCTGAGCTGCCCGCGCACCGAACCACCGCCGCTGCGCGTGGGAACGCGGTCCAATACTTCTTTGGCATGCTCCAGGAGCCAATCGGAAACGCCGCCGTAAATCTGCACGCTTTCGGGCAGAAACCGCGGCGTGTCAATGTCGGTGAGCAAGGTGATTTGCCGGTCGAGCTCCTCCTGCTTCTGGCGAAACAGATATGCCAGCGTCGGATCTTCGATGCGTTCCACCGGGATCAAATACAGCTGGCGCTTCAGCAGCGTGGGATCGATCGCAAACGGGCGGTAATAGAACACGGGCCGTTTCTCGAAGCGCGAGCGGCGAAATTCCCTCCATGCGCTTTCGGCGTTCACCGGCGTGGCTTGAAGCAACAAATCGAACGAGCGGTCGATGGCCGCAAGCTGGCGGTCAATGTCCAAGACAGATTTCACGACCGACCGCCGCCCGGGTGCATGCAGATGATTCGGGCGCAGCGCTTTGCGTTGGTGCAGGAACGCGAAGTACGCCTGTTCCAGGGCGAGGTGGACGCTTCGGCCGATGGATCGCATCGCCGGCTGGCCTGGCTCGCGCCCACCTTCTGCAGTCGAGGCGGGATGCACCACGACTCCCAGCGCAAAACAGTTCGACGACTTGAGCTCGGCCAGTCGCAGGAGCGGCTTCATTCCCGGCGGTGCGACCTCGGCGTAGGGTCCGAGGCTTACGCGCGTGCCGCCGAAAGGCAGTGCATCGCGCCCCAGCGACATCGACAGCGCCTCAATTGTGGGGCGTGGAATCCGCCCGGCATGCGCTACAATTTCAAACTGCTGGCCAAGCTCGGCGTCGCCGTTGACTTGATGCAATGGATCAGGCTTGACCGACGGGGGCGCCAACCACAATTCCACCAGCAAGAAGCTGCCGAATCGCTGCGCGAGGTGTTCGACGACTTTTCGCACGACGTGAATCGCGCGGCGCGCCGATGCCGGATCCGCGGGGATGATCGCGTAGGTCGGCTCGGCCGTGAGGAGCTGTTCCGCGCCGTCGTCGCCGCTTTCGAGGCGGCGATAGACGCACAGGTACGGCAGCGGCCGCTCCATTTGCAATCGCCCGCCGCCGGGAAAATTTAATTGAACCGCTT
>DATFGJ010000078.1:0-11473 GCA_035249585.1 Lacipirellulaceae bacterium | reverse complement strand
CCTATCCGTACAATCCGTACCTCGTTCCCTGGACCAACTCCCTCTTCGAGAACGCGCCCGCCGACGCGATGGGCGTCCGCGCGCGTTGGGACCAGATGGGCTGGCACGACAAGCCGCTATGGTGCATCGGCGGCGACGGGGCGTTCTTCGATATCGGCTTTCAGTCGCTGTCGCGGATGTTCGCCTCCGGCATGCCCATCAAGTGCTTCGTCTTGGATACGCAGGTGTACTCGAACACGGGCGGGCAGGCCTCCACGAGCACGTTCACCGGCCAGAACACCAAGATGAGCATCCATGGAAAGACAATTGACGGCAAGCAGGAGCGGCGCAAGGAGATTGCTCAGATCGCCATGATGCACCCGCGGACTTACGTGGCTCAAACCACCTGCGCTCACACCAATCATTTCTATAAGTCGGTGCTCGGCGCCCTGGAGTTTGACGGGCCGGCAATCATCGCCTGCTACACCACGTGCCAACCCGAGCACGGCGTGGCCGACAACATGGCCGGCGAACAGGCCCGACTGGCCGTCGACACGCGGGCGTTCCCGCTGTTGATCTACGATCCGCGCAAAGGTGAGAGACTCAAAGAGCGGCTCTCATTGCAGGGCAACCCGGCGGTGAAGGAAGATTGGTTCACCAATCCAAAGACGGGCGAAGTGGTCGACTTCGTTGATTTCGCGCGAAGCGAAGGCCGCTTCTCCAAGCATTTCGATAAGGACGGCAACCCGTCGGAAACACTTCTTCGAGCGCGACAAGATCGGCTCGAGAACTGGCACCTGCTGCAGGAGTTGGCGGGGCTGCGCTAAGCGGATCGGGCGTCGATCCGCATTGACGAACAGAATTCGCTTACCCTGACTCCGTTGCGGCTTTGCTCCCGCCCCAGCGTCAGTCGCGGCTCTCGGGCGGCCTGGCTCGTCCCGTCAATTTTCGCGCGATGAGCCGCAATTGTTCGACGGTCGAGCGAATTGCACCTGTCGGGGGGTCATCAACCGGCTGTGTTTCAAAAGGCTGCTCGCAATACGTATTGGTGGCCGCCTCGGCTACCGGTTGTTCGTGGTTCGTATAGGTCGCCGCCGCGGGATCCGGCTGTTCGATAAGTTCATTCAACCGTGCAACGGCTGCGTAGGCACGTTCTCGATCGTTTGCCTCGTCCGAGATGATCGTAACGTGCGGCCGAACCGCCAGGCGAGGTTCCGGACGGCTTGGGGTTTCGGCCGGCGGGCTGGATGCTTCGACGATGCGTTTGTGCGGTGTGGATTGAGTTGGTTGCAGCTTTATGTCGCCGTGTTGAATTACTGGGGGTGGATTCGCCGGCCCTGCCGTTGGCGGGGTCGTCAATTGACTCGAACTGGGGATTTTTGGTTTCGTGAAGTGGAGCTCCGCAGACACTTTGGTGCGACTTTTCTGCCAGTCGTCGGAAGTGATCGTGTATTGCACCATTCGCACGCCAGGTTGCAGAGTGATCTGGGGGGCACCGCCGTTGCCGGATCTCCATACGGCCTGTTGCGCGTTGGCGGCCGCGGCGTGGCCTGCGCTAGGCACGAACCACACGGCTGCGATCAGCCCAAAGAGAAGTGTGCTTCGGCAGGTCATTTGGCTACGCCCTCCAAAATCTGGATCCGCTGCGGGCCGGTGCAAATTGTTTTGCAAGCGTCATTTTCGTTAATTCAGCTATTACCGGCATAAGCGTCAGGGTTTACCACTACGCAACAAATCGAATCGACGCGCGGCGCAGCAAGGGTGGAGAATTTGCTACCGGTCCCGAATAACCGTTATAAACGGCAAATCTTGCCAATGGCTTATGAACGCCTGCTAGCAGGGCGGATGCATTTCGGACGGGTCGCCTAAGCGACCAGCCCGTAGCGCGAGAAGTGTGGGGTTTCCGGCGCTGACCATCGCTTCGCGATGGTGCCCACGGCCCGGCTCGCTTTGATGTGAACGCTAGCGCTTCATATTCAGGGCGTCGTTGATCGTTCCGAAGTAAAATCCGGCCAGGCGGAAGATCAAAAACACGATAATGCCCATGACGAAGAGGCCCACGAGCGTGCCGAACACAACGGCCAGTGCCTTCACGGCCGACTCGGCTTCCTCTTCGTACCGTTGCGAAAGCCGATCCATCGACTCGACCACGCGGCCGCTTTCTTCGGCTACGGTAAGCGCATCGATGAACTCCCGCGGAAACGCGCGACTGTGGGCAAAGGCCATGTGCATCGCCTGGCCGGCGGCGATGTCGGCCACGATCTGATTCGTGTGACGGATGTAATAGTCGTTGCCAGTGGCGCGCAGCACAAGCGGAATCAACCGGCGGAGGTCCATTTCAACATTCATCGTGAGGTGCAGCGCCCAGGCCAGCCTCGAGAGGGCGATCTTTTCCAGACTGCGGCCGACGCCAGGAATGTGCATGAGCGCGCGCTGGATCGGCCGCGTCCATAAGACACCGCGGCGCATCGCCACCACTAACCCGGCCATGCACAGGCCGACGGCGATCACGAAATTGATGTAAATCATGAGGCCGCGAGTGCCCGTGAGACCAAATCCAAGCACGTCGATTGGCTTGCCGCCGCTACGCCCCGCGATCGCGCCGAGCACCCAGATCAATACGCCGATCACCATGATTGCGAGCGCAAGCTCAATCATCGGCCAGGCGATAGCGGTAAGAAAAATGCGCTGGGCCTGAACCTGCCGGCGGTAATGCGACTCTAAGCGGCGGAATACTTTGCTGAGAGTTCCGGTTGTTTCGCCGACGTGGGCCATTTCGCGAAACAGCGGCGGAAACGTGCGGCCGGCGGCCGAAAGCCCGGCGGACAGGCTTTCGCCTTTGGCTACGGCGTCGCGCACGTTGGCGAAGTGGGGCTTGAAGCGGGCTGCGGCAGAATCCGCCTCGCGCTGCCACGTGCGGCGGATGTCGATGCCGGCGTCCGTCTCGACTGCAAGTCGGTGCGAGAGCTCCATCAGCGCCTTGTTCGAGAGTTGCGGCTGGGGAAGCATGAAACGCGAGGTGTCGGGTGTCGGGTTTCAGTCGCACGGGGCGACGAGTTACGCTACACTTGCCAGATTCATCGTACCTGTCCCGTACCGCAGCGTCGAGCGAACGCGCGAGGCAAGGCCGGCCGCTAAATTGCAATGCTTGCGATTCGTTGTCATGAGCTTGTGAAGCGATACGAAGCCAAGCCGCCGGTGGAGGCCGTGCGCGGATTGGAGCTGAGCGTCGAAGTCGGCGAGTGCTTCGGCCTTCTCGGGCCGAACGGCGCCGGTAAAACGACGACGATCGAAATCATTGAAGGACTGCTCGAAGCCACGTCGGGCGAAGTTGAGGTAATGGGCTATCATTGGGGCCGGCAGGATGATGATATACGCCAGCGCCTTGGCATCTCACTTCAAGAGACCCGATTATCCGAGAAGCTCAGTGTGCTGGAAACGCTCACGCTCTTTCGCAGCTTTTATCGGCGGGGCATCGAGCCGAGCGAAGCGGTTGCTCGCGTTGGCCTCGAAGAGAAACAGGCGGCGTGGGTGAAGAGCCTGTCGGGCGGGCAGAAGCAGCGGCTGGCCGTGGCCTGTGCGCTGGTAGGCGATCCCGAATTGCTTTGTCTCGATGAGCCGACGACCGGGCTGGATCCGCAGTCGCGGCGGCAGATCTGGGAGATCATTCGCGGTTTCCGCCAGACTGGCCGCACAGTGCTGCTCACGACGCATTACATGGATGAAGCGGAGCGGCTCTGCGATCGAGTGGCGATCGTGGACGCCGGCCGGGTGATCGCGCTGGGCACGCCGGCTGAGCTGATCGCGTCGCTGGGCGGCGATCATGTAATCGAGTTTACCTGGGCTAGTAACGGCTCCGCGCAGCAGATCGACGCAGCCCAGTTCGAAAAATTGCCCGGCGTCAGCGAATCGCGTATCGATGAGGAGCGGGTGACACTCTCGGTCAGCGAACCGCATGTCGCGCTGCCGGCGGTGCTGAAAAAACTGGCCTCGCTCGATCTTGAGTTGACCGGTTTGTCGACGCGGCATGCGAGCTTGGAGGATGTGTTTGTGAAGTTGGCCGGACGGCATTTGAATGAGGACGACATTAGCCAAAGCGTGACGGCGTAATCGTTTGGCCTGCCGACCAAGATGCAATTTCCACCGCCCCAGACTCCCTCAACGGGGAGGGAGCAGAGACTGGGATGAGTCAAACTTCAACGTCACCATCGGGTCGGTACTGGCCGCTGGGGCAATTGGTGCTCGCGCGCTTGCGCGAGTTTCTGCGCGAGCCGGAGGCGGTGTTCTGGGTGTATGGTTTCCCGATTTTGATGACGGTGGGCCTTGGAATCGCGTTCAAGAACCGGCCGATTGATGAGATTTCGGTTGTCATCGTCGAGGGGCCTTCGGCCAAGGCAACGCAGGACGCACTCGCATCGTCGACGACATCCGAACGGTTCGACGTCGAGGTCGCTGCCCCGGACGAAGCCCGGCGACGCCTGCGAACCGGCCGGACAGATGTCGTCGTAGATTCCAGTGCGAATGGTTCAAATCCAAGCCAGACAAACGAGGCCAACGGCACGACGCGGTACGTTTACCAGTTCGACCCGACGCGGGCCGACAGCGTGCTGGCGCGGAAGGCGGTCGACGACCAGCTTCAGCGCGCGGCGGGGCGGAAAGATCCGGCGGAGACGGAGCTCGTAGAGATAAACGAGCCCGGCGGGCGGTACATCGACTTTCTCGTGCCCGGCCTGCTGGGGATGAGTCTCATGGGCGGCGGCTTGTGGGGCGTCGGCTTCGTGACCGTCGACATGCGTGTGCGCAAGCTGCTCAAACGGTTTCTCGCCACGCCAATGAAGAAAACCGATTTTCTCATGGGCATCATGATCAGCCGGATGCTGTTCATGGTGCCCGAGGTGCTCGCGCTGTTGGTGTTCGCGCGGTATGCGTTCGGGGTCGTAAATCACGGCACAACACTGGCCGTTACATTTTTGATTCTGCTCGGGGCGGTGACTTTTTCCGGAATCGGCTTGCTGGCCGCCAGCCGGGCGAAAACGATCGAGGCGGTCTCGGGCATCATGAACCTGGTGATGGTGCCGATGTGGATTTTTTCGGGAATCTTCTTTTCGTCGGAGCGGTTTCCCGGCGCGGTGCAGCCGTTCATTAAGGCTTTGCCGCTTACGCCTCTCATCAGCTCGCTGCGCGCGGTGATGCTCGAAGGCATGTCGCTCGCCGAGCTGCTGACGCCGATCGCCATCATGACGGCTTGGAGTGTGATCAGTTTTGCGCTCGCGCTGCGGTGGTTCAGGTGGCGGTGAATCGATCGCTCGGCGTCCGAAGGTGAACCGCCGGCTTCGCCGGGGTTACTCCGCATTCAAAAAACATCCGGCAGAGCCGGGGGGCTGAGAATCGCTACTCCTGAGTCGCCGCGACTGACGACCACAGCCCACGCCCTGCCCTGCGGGCTTCGTCCTGGGCTCGCGCCAGGCGAGTTTTCATCGGACCGCTGTAGCGGTAATCGAGCCGGGCGTGTGCCAGGCCGGCGCGCACGAGTTCTTCGTTGAGCATCACGTCGCCATCCCAAACGAAGGCGAGGAAGCGATCGTAGTGGTCCTTGCGCTCCAGACTGAAGGTCAGCCGCACGCGGTTTTCAGCGCGGTCGACGAACTGCTTGGTAAACTGGCTGGCCTGCGGTCCCCACGTTTCGACGTCGAATCCTTCGCGCACCGTTTCGGGCGTGTCGATGCCTTGCAATCGCACGCGGGCCCCTGAAGCAAGCAACAAGGTGTCGCCGTCAACGACGCGGCGGACTTCATGCATTCCCTCGGCCAGAAAATCCGGACCGGATGGCGCGGAATTTAGCGCCACCACGCGCCACACAATTAGCAGAGCGCATGCGCCGCCGAGGGCGATGCCGCGCGGCTCTCGCCAGTAGGGGCGAGGAAATCGCTTCATCGGGCAGTAAGTAGCTGAACTTGCAACAGTTCAGCATGCTGGTGCTACGGCTGAATACTTGCGAATTCGGCTACAGTCTAGCGCTTGCTGAAATTGAAGTGCGGCGCCGCGCTTCGGCCGAGCGGCTCGCGCAAGAAGCGCTTGCAGCATTCGCCGCACAGATCGAAGCGGCGCGATTGATACGTATCGCTCTCGGGCAATTGCCCGTCGGGTTCGAATTCGTCGTAACGTTCGAGAACCTCGTTGATATCACCCAAATGATCGCGATCGTCGTCGATTGCTTCGCCTGATTCGGCCGGCGCAGGGTACACTTCCATTCGTACCACGTAGCTCGTATCGTGTTTCGGATCGAGCTCGCACTTGCACATGTCACAGCTGTAGTGAATCATCTCGCGATAATCCTTTCTTGATTCACGGTGAGATCGTCGTTCGGCATCGCGTAGAATTCATCGTAATGCGGTTTGCTCACAGGGAGCAAGCCGGACTTGCAAGTTTTCAAAGAATTGTGCGACTCGATCGCGGCCGGCGCAGAGCGACGAGACGCGGCGACGATGTGCCCGCGACTCAGTGGTACAAGAGTTGCACACCCGTACGCGTCTTGACAAATTGCAACGGATGTCGCGCGGCCCGCTCCTACTGTTCTTAGCGAACTAATGAATGAGCCACGAAAGCCTCCACTACGGTCCGACCTTGCATGTTCGATGCTAAGCGCAATTGAGGAATATTCGGTGGCTATTCGGCTGAGGGAAGTCGGAATCGGCCCTTCGCAGACGTGCCTCTGAGGACTTCGTGAAGGCCGAAAATGGCGTATAATACAGACTGGCCGGGCGTTTTTCGCTGGATTAGAATAAACACAACGGCGTCGGGCTGTGTGTCACGCCCGACACGAGTCTTGGCGGGTTTGGTATTTTCTTGGTCGACGCGTGATCTTGCTTCATGGCAACGGTTTCTAGTGTAGCTCTGAATTCCAGCGTCCTGTTGCTCAATCGTCAGTACGTCGCGATCCACGTCATCGATGTGAAGCGCGCGTTTGTTTTGCTATTGCGCCGGCTGGCAGAGGTGATCCAGATCGAGGACGGCCAATGGGCCAACTACGATTTCGACTCGTGGCGCGAGATCAGCGAGCTCTCCGCCCAATTCAAGGAGCCGCACCAGGATTGGATCCGCAGCGTGCATTTTGAGATTCAGGTGCCGCGGGTGTTGCGCCTATTGCATTACGACCGCGTGCCCAAGCAGCGCGTGCGGCTCAACCGCCGCAATATTTTCGCCCGCGACTCGAACCACTGCCAATATTGCGGCAAGCGGTTCGCCACCAGTGAGCTGAGCCTCGATCATGTGATTCCCACGTGCCGCGGCGGCGATACTTCGTGGGAAAACCTGGTTTGCGCCTGCGTGCGGTGCAATGTGCGTAAAGGCGGCCGCACGCCGCATGAAGCCGGCTTGAAGCTCATCAAAAAGCCAGTGCGCCCCAAGCGCAGCCCTCTCTTGACGATCAAGCTTGGCAACCCGAAGTACGCCAGTTGGAAGACGTTCCTGGATACGGCGTACTGGTCGGTGGATTTGAAGTGAGAAGGCTTAATGCGTTAGCAGCTAGGCGTCGGTGGATAGCGCATACGACAGCCACTTCGTTCGCCAAACGCCTTAAGGCTTACGACTAACGCTTTCTAGGTATCGACGAGCGGCGTTTTCTTTTCGGTGATCACCGGGCACTGCGGGGCCATTTCGGCGTTCAGCGCGATAAATGGCTTCCACTCTTCCGGCACGTTGTCCTCGTGGAAGATGGCTTCGACGGGGCATTCGGGCACGCAGGCTTCGCAATCGATGCATTCGTCCGGGTGGATGTAGAGAATCTTTTCGCCTTCGTAGAAGCATTCCACCGGGCAAACTACCACGCAGTCAGTGTACTTGCAGCCGAAGCACGGTTCGCAAACGACGTGCGTCATGAGTGAAAATCTCCCTTTCTGTCAAAGCCTTCTGGCACGGCCGGGCTTGGCGCGCGATGGAGGGCAAGTCATTGCCGCCCAAGCACTTGAAGGCCAGCCACCGCACCCTTTTGGGCAATCGTAGTAGTGCCTAAATGGAGTGTCAAGCGGTGTGGTCCCGCGTTTCTCTTGCGCCGTAGTCGCGAGCTTTGCGATGGGCGCCGCCGGGCGCGCACTCGCCTTGCTTCGCGCGAAATCCGTACCTAGAATTGAGTTGGCAAGGTTGAATTTTGCAATCGGCTCGCTCAGGCAGCGTGCGCGCGGCTGGAAAGGTCTCCTCGGCCCAGTCTCGGCCTGTCGCGCGCAGCGGTCACGATTGCTTAGGTGCAAGCGCCATCGCGACGAGGTGCACACAGTGGCCCTATCGGAAATCGATCGCAACCTGCTCGATCGCTGCCTCAACCGCAAACCGCGGGGTTGGGAAGACTTTGTCGATCGCTTTATGGGGCTGGTCGTGCATGTGATCAGTCACACGGCACAATGCCGGTCGACCAATCTCTCGGCGGCCGACCGCGAAGACCTGGCGGCCGACGTTTTTCTGGCCATTATCGATAACGATATGGCGGTGCTCCGCCATTTCCGCGGGAAGAGCTCGCTGGCCACCTATCTCACTGTCGTAGCCCGCCGCGTGGTGGTGCGCAAGCTGGTCGAAGGCCGTTCGGCGATGCCGCTGGGCGAAATGGTCGCCAAGGCGGAATCCGATGATCATGAGCCCGAGCAGCGGATCAGCGATCAAGAGGAAGTCGGAAAATTGCTAGGGCAGCTGCACGGCTCGGAAGCCGCGGTCGTGCGGATGTATCATTTGGAAGGCAAGAGCTACCAGGAGATCAGCCGCACCGTGGGCATGCCCGAGAATAGCGTCGGCCCGATGCTGAGCCGGGCCCGCGCCAAGCTCCGCCGCCGGGCCGGAGCCGATCAGGCGGCGACGTAGCACTGCTGTCGCAGCAACAGCTTTCGCAGCTATTTTGTGGCTATCATCTTAGCCCGAAGCGCCAGGGAAGGTTGACAGAGATATTCACACCGCGTCCCTCGCTTGCGCCGGCTAGTATCGAGTTCGAATTTGCGATCGGCGGCGGTTCATTCTGCGCTATCGTCAGCCTCGATGCTGGCAGACGATTTTCTGATTGCTTAGCAATCGCTTCGGCCTCATTTGTCGCTTGGCGCACGGCCGAAGCAAATCCAATGACGTTGTCGTTTCATAAACGCATGGGACGCTACGCGTTTGCTTGTCATCAACGCGGAATGAGAAACTCCATCATGGCTGCCATGTTGAAAGTAAGTTTTCAAGGTGCATGCGTTGCCGTGTGGCTCACGGCTTGTGCCGGGCTGGCGAGAGCGCAAGGCGCCGAAAAGGAGTCGCCGGCCACTCCGCCGCGCGGCGAAAGCTGGTACTATCAGCAGCCGAACTATCAACCCAGCCCGCGCGCGATCATTCACCAAAAGGCGTTTGCGCGTTCCGCCCAACGCGACGCCCGGCTGGCCTCATTGAATTGGTACGGCATGTACAACGCACGTCCCACCGCGGCTTCGACGCCCTTCACTTCGCTGTATAGCCCGGTGTGGCAGATGCCCGGCGGCCGGCCTTACGCATGGCATCCCACTTGGCGGACCGTGTACGTGCCAAATTACCGGTAACTGCCGGACATCGCGGCGAAATCTTCGCTCCTATTGGTGGAGGCGTCTCTGACGCTGATTTCCCGCTGAAATCGCAATTCGGCGGCGCAACCGGCTTGCGCGGCCGCGTTTGACGCCCAGCGGCCATCTTGTAGAATTGATGGTAAGTCCGTGCCCAGGCGGCGAGTTATTCGTTCGGCCTTGGCACGGAAGAGGAGTGTCGGCTTGACCTGGAAAATCATCCTGATCGTTGCGATCGTGCTGCTATTGTTCGGCTCGAGCCGATTGCCGTCGCTGGCGCGCGCATTCGGACAAAGCATCACGGAATTCAAACGCGGCATCAAGGAGATCGAAGGTCCTCAGGACGATACGTCGAATCGCCCGCGCTAAGCGCATTGCAATTGTCGCGAGGCGTACACTAGATGTTCAAACGATGCGCGAGGCCCATGGGCGGGGAGAGTTTAGCATGTTCGGTATTGGCACACAGGAATTGATCATCATTGGAATTGTGGCGGTGATGCTCTTCGGCAGCCGGCTGCCGAGCGTGGCCCGCTCCATGGGCAAGAGCATCGTGGAGTTCAAAAAGGGCATGAAGGACATCGAGAACGAAGTGAAATCGGCCGACTATGACGAGTCGCGCGGCCGCATTGGCTACAGCGACCACAGCGAACCGACGTCGCCGCGCTTCGAGCCGCCGAAGGCCGTATCGGAAGAGAAGAACTTGCAGAGCAGCGGCATTGCGGAATAGAACGCCACGTGTACCGCGGCGCGAGACCGCGCAATTCTGCCGATCTGCTGCGTTCGCCCGTACTGGAGCAACTGCTAATTGCAGTGCCTGCTCCATCTTCACAGTTGACAAGCGTTCGCCGCTGCCACTAGGCTGTTGAAATCGCGCTCGTGCGCGCCGCTTCGGGGCGACTAGCTCAGTTGGTTAGAGCGCTGTGTTCACACCGCAGAGGTCACTGGTTCGAATCCAGTGTCGCCCACTTGCAAAGGCGTCAAGCATCGTACTCCCTCGTAATTGCCTGTAATTGCGAGGGGATCTTTTTGCGCTACGTCGCCTTGGGTATCCATTACGGCACCTGACTGCACAGGAATCTGCAAGTTGCCACCCGAGGCAGCGAGGGCCGGGCGAAGTGCTCGTCTGTTGCTGCCGGCACCGCCAGCGGACCGGATTTCAGCGCTAACTGCTGCGCCAGGCGCTGCGCTACTCCCGAATATCGCGGATTTCCCGCTGGTAACAGTAGTTGCTTCCTGATTAAGAGTCAGGTGATCTGATGATTCGAATAACGTGAGTGGCGGCAGCTCCATGTCGCGACAGATTTCCGCACGATGCCGGCATTAATTTAATGGCAACTCTAAGTTACGACTAGCCAGGGCGAATGACGACCGGCAGTTGCCGCGGAAATGCACAGGATTCTGCAAGTGACTCCGCCAGAACGTCGATATCTTGTCGAATTAGCGACAATTTCGAGTCCGGCGGCGGACTCGAACCTCTCGTCTTCAGGTCCCATTGGCGCCATAGCGCTCAGGCTGGAAACGCCAAGCCGTTGATTTGCCTTTACCGCCGGAAGCCGCTTCGGCGATGCGAATGGTTTCAGAAAACGGTACGATGTGGTGCGTCTCACTGATGAATGAGTTTATGACACTGTCGCGCGGCGGCGGACGAATATCGTCAGCATTCCAGCTAGAAGCATCAACGCGGCGGTGGGCTCTGGCACGGCGTTGGTTGGCGAATCAAACAACGCGCCTGAGGCGCTGCCCGTAGTTCTTTCGAAGCTGGCGCGCCACAGGTCATAGCCGGCCTGGCTGCCGTCGGTTTTGCGCCACACGACGTAATCGGCGGCGTCGACGATGCCGTTTCCATTGAAGTCGCCTTCGAGGGCGCCGGGCTTCATCACGGGCTGGAAGGTGTCGAACATGAACGTTCCCCCGCCAAGATTGCTGCTGAAGGCGAGCGACCC
>DATFGJ010000077.1:0-3505 GCA_035249585.1 Lacipirellulaceae bacterium | reverse complement strand
CGACGTAATGCCGCACAGCTGAAGGCCGATCACGGCGGCCAGGCGGAGAATTTTGGACGAGATGCACATCAATGGCACGCGCGAGTTTGTCGGACCGGCGCTGCAACTAGTCAGTTACGTGCCATCTTTTATATCCACGGCGCCGGAGCCCAACAAGTATTTTGAGCACAAAATATCAACTGCGCCGATTCCGGGCGGTGCCGACACCAAGCCACGTCCACCAACTCGCCAACAACACGACGAGTAACGAGGTCGGCTCCGGAACGGCCGGCGAAGCTGAGCCGCTGCCCGCGCCCGGAATTGTTTTCCCAAAATTCCGCCGCCACAGGTCATAATCGGCGCTGGTGACCATGCCGTCGCCGTCGCCGTCGGCGACGGTGTAGAAAGGCACGTTCTGGCCGGCGGCACGGCGCCATACGACGTAGTCGGCCGCGTCCACCAGGCCATTCCGATTGTAGTCGCCTGCGGCCACGCCGATGATCGGTCCCACGATCTTGTACAACTCGCCGCCGAGCTCGACGAAATACAGATCGCCGGCGGCGTCTTCACCAAAAGCGGTGACGCCTTCGGTCGCAGGAGTTTGCGATGCGGTCAGGCGATTGAATAGGGCAGAAAAGTTTGTCAGCGAGCCGGGAATCACTGCGCCTAACCCGCCGTTCGCATCCCGATCGATCCTCAGGCCCCATACCTGATGGCTCGACCAGTCGCCGAAAATGTACATGCCCTGAAGCTCTTCGATCGGCCCGCGATACACCAGCCCGCCGGTGACCGAGCGTCCCTCGAAGGCTGGCGCCCCTCCCGATCCATAGCCGCCGCCGTACTCATAATCGTAGACCGGCATCGTGAACGCCGGATCGGGATTGGCCGGATCGCAGGACACGCCAGCGTCTTGAGACGTCGGGCAGGTTGATCCTTCCATGATGCGCCAGCCGTAATTTCGTCCGCCGAGACTCTCGGAGCGCTCGAAGTTGACTTCCTCCTGCCCGGTGTTGCCGCCGATTTGCGACGCACCCACATCACCGATGGTGAAGTCGCCGGTCAGCCGGTCGAAGCCTCCGCCCCAGGGACTGCGCAGGCCGATGCTCCACACTTCAGGCGCCCAATCGTCATATTGCGGAGCGCCGGTTGCTTTGGGATTATTTGCCGGAATCGAATAGTTGCCGAATTCGCCGGCGCCGCCACCGGACACATCGATGCGCAAGATGGAAGCGAGAACATCGCTAGGGTCCTGCCCGGTGCGGAGCATGTCGCGGCCGGCGCCTTCGACGTTGCCCCCGTCGCCGCTGGTGATCCACAGCGTATCTGGGTCGCCGGGCTGAAATCCGATCCAGCCGCCGCTGTGGTCGGTGCCGTGCTGGCCCCAGCGGAGGATGTTTGTCGTCGAACCGAGCGTCGGCGAATTGGAGAGCGGGTTGTTGAGCGTGTACCGACGGATGTAGATGCGATGATGATGGCCGTCGACGTTGCGATCGTCGGCCACGTGGGCATACACGTTGCCGCTGGTGGCGAAGTCGGGCGCGAAGGTAAAGCCCAAGAGGCCCCAGTACTGGCCAGTGGATATATCTGCGGCCGGGAGGGTAAAGAAGGGATGCTGGGTTCGGGTGGCCAGGTCGAAACGATAGATGTTTCCGTCCTGCCGGGAGATAAAGAGCTCATTGGGCCGGCCCGGCGCGGCGGCGATCTGCGTGTAGCCGGCTCCGCTGAAGTTTCCGCCGGATAGGTCCAACTGCAGCTCGGCGCCTAACGTCTGACAGAAAGCCGGGCGCGAGGAAACTGCGCAGGCGCAGATGAGAGCGAATAACAAGATACTCCGACGATTACAGCGGAATCGAGAGCCCGCCCGAGGCGCAGCCCAATCGCTGGAGGATCTATCCATCGCTGTCTTCTCAACGTTCCGTGGCGGGCCGGCGGCCACTCACTCGGCGGCAAAGCGGCGGCCGCCTGCCCCAACGGCCGCCGACGCATTGACTCACAATTCCGAAGCGACCACTTCAATGCCGCTTTGTTCAAGCCAGCCTGAATCTCTACTCTCACGCCCGGCGACGAATCGTTCCCAGCGCCGTCGCCATCATTGCGAGCAACAGGCCAATCGAGGCCGGCTCCGGCACGGCGGCCGCCGCTTCGACCGAAGCGCCACTGCCGGACGTTCGCCCAAAATTGGTTCGCCACTCGTTGTAGCCTGGCTCGGTTCCGTTGGTTTTGCGCCACACGACATAGTCGGCGGCATCGACTTTGCCGTCCTCGTTAAAGTCGCCGGCCAACATTGGGTCGCCGGGCATGAAGTTCGAGAGCGTGACGTTGCGAAAACCGGCGGCGTAATTGTATGTGGCGTTAAAAGTTCCAAACGGCGTCGTCAGCACGTCGCCCGGCGTATTGGCGAACCGCGAGCCGCTTTGCAGGTTGCCGGATGCCCGGATGATTTCGAACGTGTCCGTCGGCTGCGGAACAAAACCGTTGACAAGCGAAACGTTCAGCGTTGCGGTGCTCGTGCCCAAGTTCACGATTGCCGCCGTCAGCTTATCGAACTGGCCCGGCCCGGTGCCGCCCAGCTCGATGGCCAGCGTGGAGTTGCCGCTCTGAACATAGCCGACGTCGACCGTGAGCGTGCCGAGGCCGACTCCAGGCGACACGGTGCCCCCGGCGTTGTTATTCAGCGTGCCGTTGATCCGGCCGCTGCCACCGACGTTTCCTCCGGTGTTGACGTTCACCACGCCGTTGGGCGTCAGATTAATCATACTGTTGAAATTCACCTTGCCGCCGCCCGTCACGTTAAGCGCACGATTGTTTGCCGCAAAGTCGAATTGGTTGTTGAAGTCGAGCCGCGTTCCTGGCGCGGCCGTCAAGTTCGTATTCCGGTCGAGCGCAAAGTCGACGTCAACTTCGTGCGAACCGGCCAGCACGTCGATTGTTGGAGTCGGGTCGGCATCGCCGACATTGCCCGCCATTCGGATGCTGCCAGGGCCACCGATTGCATACTTATGCGTGTGATTGAACTCGAGCCCTTTCACCGACACCGCCGAATTGAGGAACACGGTGGCCGGTCCATTAACCCGCACGTCGCCGGTCGGCGGCGCGGCGTCGCCGTTCGCGAAGATGACCTTGAGCGTGTCGTGATTGGGGACAATGCCCGGCACTTCGACCGAGTTCCAGTTATTAGCGTTGTCCCAGTTGCCGCTTCCGGCAAGGCTGGCCAGCGGCCGCCAGTAGGCCGTCCTTGGGATCGGCGCCTCCTCGACGGTGATTTCGAAGAAGTCAATCTCCACCGCACTCTGCGTTGCGCCGCCGCCCGAGCTGAACGACATGTTCGATGGGCCAATCTGCAGCAGTTCGCCGGGCGTATTGAGTTCCGCGTTGGTAATAGAATTGCGCAACGTGAAATCGGTTCCGTTCAGCGACGTGTAGGATTCGAACAGACCGCCAGTCTTCACCATGCGCAGCCATAGCGGCAGGCCGTCGTCAACCGCGCCGCCGGTATTGACTTCGGTTTCGGCCGCATTCACGACGC
>DATFGJ010000076.1:0-4104 GCA_035249585.1 Lacipirellulaceae bacterium | reverse complement strand
CTCCGGCGTCGCCGACTTCTTTCCGTAGCTCACCCAGCTGTTGGACGAAAGCTGCGCGCTGATCCGCTCGATCGAATTGAACGGAATGCACAGGTTCATCATCCCGCGGGCATCGCCGATCGTCAGCTCAAAGCTGATGAGCACCACAACTTCATTCGGCGGCACGATTTGAACCAGTTGCGGATTGCTCTCGACGTGATCGACCGAAAGATTGAGATCCAGCACGCTCTCCCAGGCCTGCTTTATTTCCTTGCAGAACAGGTCGGTGATGCGCGACACCAGCCGCAGCTCGATCTCCGTGAGCGGCCGACGCGCCGGCGGCGTGGAATCGCTGCCGCCGCCCAACAGCCGGTCGATGATTGGAAACAAGAGCGAAAGGTTGATGTCCAGAATCAATTGGCCTTCGAGCGGGGCCGCATTGATCAGGTTGAAGCACGTAGGGTTCTCCAGGCTGAACACGAATTCGCTGTATGTGAGCTGGTCGACGCTCGTAAGCTTCAGCTCCACGATCGTGCGCAGCAGCGCCGAGAGGGCGGCGCCAAAGTTGCGGCCGAACGCCTCGTGCATCGTCTGCAGCGAGCGCATCTGCTCCTTGCCGACGCGCTCCGGACGCTTGAAATCGTACGGCGAGATTTTTTCGCGATGCTTGAACCGGCTGGTGGCCGCGTCGGCGACGATGTCCGAGTCGCGCCCGTCCATCGCGCTGAGAAGGCTTTCCACCTCGGCCTGGCTGAGAACGTCACCCGACATTGTGCACTCCGTTGCTGTGAAGGTGAGTAAGTGAGTGGGTGAGTAAGTGAGTAGGTCGCTCGCACCTACTCACCTGCTCACGTACTCACCTACTCACCCGCGGACTTGTCCGCTTCCATGGACCACGTATTTGTAACTTGTCAGCTCTTCCAACCCGCACGGCCCGCGGGCATGAAACTTATCCGTGCTGATGCCGATTTCGGCGCCCAGGCCGAACTCGCCGCCGTCGTTGAACCGCGTGCTCGCGTTGATCATCACGGCCGAGCTGTCGACGCGCTTGGCAAATTCGCGCCATGCGGCCTCGTCCGCGGTCACAATCGCGTCCGTGTGCTTGGAGCCATACCGGTTGATGTGCTCGATTGCCTCGTCGAGCGAGCCAACGACGCGCGATGAAATCACCGGTCCGAGAAATTCCGCCGCGTAATCCGCGTCGCTTGCCGGTTTGGCTTCCGGCACGAGCTCGCACGTGCGCTCATCGCCGCGAATTTCCACGCCCTCATCGACAAGCGCCCGCCCAATCGCCGGCAGAAACTCGCCGGCGATGTCGGCGTGCACCACGAGCGATTCAGCCGCGTTGCACACGCCCATTCGCTGGCACTTGCTATTAAGCAAAATCCGCCGGGCCATTTCTAAATCGGCCGCCGCGTCGACGTAAACGTGGCAATTACCCGTGAAATGTTTGATTACCGGCATCTGAGCTTCGGCCGCGACGCGGCGAATAAGACCTTCACCGCCGCGCGGTATTGCCAGGTCGATGTATTGCGGCATGGCGAGAAACCTGCTGACCGCCGCCCGGTCAGTTGTGCTCACAAGCTGAACCGCATCAGCCGGCAGGCCAACATCTTCAGCCGCTTCTGCCATCAGCTCGACAATCGCCTGGCTGGAGTGCATCGCTTCCTTGCCGCCGCGCAGAATAACGGCGTTGCCCGACTTCACGCAAATCACTGCCGCGTCAGCCGTCACATTCGGCCGCGACTCATAGATAAAAAACACGACGCCCAAGGGCACGCGAATCTTGTCGATCCGCAACCCGTTGGGCCGCATCGTGGTTCGCAACACTTCGCCAATCGGATCAGCGAGCGCGGCAACCTGTTCTAAACCAGCGGCAATCTCTTCAATCCGCCTGCGGCTTAGCCGAAGGCGATCGACTTGCGCATGGCTGAGTCCATACCCGGGCGCCGCCGCCAAATCGCGCGCATTGGCCTGTTCGATTCTCTCGACATTCGCGCGCAACAGCTCAGCTGAGCGGCGGAGCCAGCGATTCTTCACGTCCGTAGTGGTCAAAGCAAGCAGCGCGGACGCCTGCTTGGCGCGCAACGCAACATCCGCGCAATATTGATCCAAGTCGAACTTCGTGGCCGTGGCCATCGGCGAAACCTGCCTGCCGCGATCTTCTCAGCACCAAAAAAAACGGACGTGTCCAACCCATTAACTATCGGCAAAATCAGGACTTGGGTCAATGTTGGCTCGCCGCTTGCGGGCATGCACAATGGGCCGGACCAAGATGGGTGCGGCTATGTAATCGGCGATTGCAGTCCGCCGGTTGCCTCGAATGCCGCGAGCGCCTCGCGCACCGGCCGCACATCATGGACGCGGACGATTTGCACGCCTTGGACGGCAAGGCTGATCGCAGCACCGACTGTCGCCGCAGTGCGGTCCGCTTCCTTATTGCCTATCAACTTGCCCAAGAAGCCTTTGCGCGAGTGGCCGACCAAAAGTGGGCAGCCCAGCGCATGAAACTCATGGCAACGTGCCATGAGTTCGATGTTGTGCTCGTGCGTCTTACCGAAACCGATGCCGGGATCTAGGCAGATTCGCTCCTGGGGGATACCCGCCGCGACAAGTTCGTCGCGGCGGCGACTTAAATATTCACGCACTTCCGCCACAACATCGGCATAGGTCGGGTTATCCTGCATCGTTTGCGGCGTGCCTTGCATGTGCATGACGCACACGCCGGCTCCTGACTCTAGCGCAAGCGCGACCATGTCCGCGTCGCCGTCCAGACCAGTGACGTCATTGATGATCTGCGCGCCGTTTTCGAGGGCAGCCTGCGCAACGAACGCTTTGCTCGTGTCAATCGAAATCGGAATATCGACTCGCCTCGATATTCGCTCAATGACGGGCAGCACGCGCCGCAGCTCTTCCTCCGCGGCCACTGGTTCGGAATACGGCCGCGTGCTCTCACCACCAATGTCAAGAATATCCGCGCCATCGGCCGCGAGTTGCAGGGCATAATCGACGGCCGCGCCGGCGTCCAGCAATCGCCCGCCGTCAGAAAAGCTGTCCGGCGTCACATTGACAATGCCCATCACAAGCGGCCGCCGTGGCAGTTCAAGCGTGCGCGTGCGAAGTTGCCATCGGGTGGCGCGTTGTTCAGGCATTACCCCACGTTATCGCATCAGCATGGCGCGGACAATCTTGGCGATCAAAGATGTCAGCTGTCAGGAATCACTAGCAATCTCGTCTCTGTTATCTGACACCTGAAACCTGACACCTAACATCACCACGGCGTTTCCATTGCGGAAACGATTTGCTGTGCCAGCCGCTCGATCGCCTGCTGTTGCGACGTAGCCACCGATTGGCCGGCTTCCGGAATCAGCGTGGAAGTTTGCTGCATGATGACCAGCTCCGGCGGCATCGGCAGCGCCTGAACGGGCGCGATCGGCTGCCGGCGGCGATTCAGCCAGGTGACTTCGGCCACCAGCTCCGTTTCGGAGACGCGCGGGTCGTCGAAGGCGTTTTCCACGAGCGTGCGGCGCGTGTCGCGGATTAGTCGCGCCGAGAGAATGCTGTCGGCATCCGGCGTCCCGACCACCTTGTAAGGCGTCTTGAGCTCGATTTCTTTCACGACCGCTTCAGTGAGCCGCTCGCCCAGATCGCGCCGGTAGCTGTCGGACTCGATCATTGGCACGTACACGGTCGCTACATCCGGTGCGTACAGCGACCCCGCGCCGACTTGATAGCCGGCGCAGCCGGCAATCGCCACAATGGGAATCGCAAAGTACAGGATAGGATTCAGGATGCAGGATGCGGGGGGCAGGGTAAGCAGGCCGCGCATGCGCGGAGGCCGCATTCCAAATGCTGCGCTCTGCATCCTGTATCCTGCATCCTGCATCCTTTACCTCATTATCTAGTCGTGGCCGGCGCCGATGTATTCGTTCCATCGCCTTGCGGCGTTTCGGCCAGCCGCGGGCCGCCGTTTTGCAGCTCGGGGATGCGGGCTACGCGCGACTTTTCGCTGCTTTGCGGGAATAACTCGACAAACCAGGCCAGCCGCTTGGGCGGCTCATCCGACTCTCCACCGATTTGTGCCAGCCGGTCGCGGGCCTGCGCGGCCAGATCCGTGTTGGGATA
>DATFGJ010000075.1:0-3776 GCA_035249585.1 Lacipirellulaceae bacterium | reverse complement strand
TCGTAGAGCAATTGGTCGATCTCATAGGCCGCCTGTGTCATCTGATCGGTGCGGCGGGCGGAGACGAAGATGGCGTCGACCGAATTAAAATTCGACCCTTGCAGCCGCTTGCGCACGGTGGTGAATGGCATCAGCAGGATGTTGTCCTGGTCTTGTCCGACGAGATTTGCTCCCTTGGCAACTAAAACACCAATCACGCGAAATGGGATGTTTTTCACGCGAATTGTCTGGCCGATCGGGTTAGTGGTCTGGAACAGTTTCACCACCAGGGTTTGTCCGATCACGCAGACCTTATCTGCCGAGCTGATCTCGCGGCCGGTAAAGAAATTGCCGCTTCGCAATTGCCAGTTGCGGACCGTCAAGTAATCGGGCCCGACTCCCAGCATCTCGTCCGGATTCCAGTTAACGTTTCCGTAGATGACGTGGCCGGATGTCCAGACGAATGGCGATGCGGCCAGCACGGAAGGACATTCCTCGCCGATCGCTGCCGCATCGTCAGCCGTCAGCGCCGGATTTCCCGACTGCCGGACACCGCCGTCCTGCCTGGTTCCGGGAAACACGATCAACACATTCGTGCCAAGCGCTTGGAACTGACCCTGGACCAGCTCTCCGGCGCTCTGGCCGACTGAAACCATCGTGGTGACGGCGGCAATGCCAATCACCACGCCCAATACGGTGAGCCCGGCTCGCATCTTGTTCTTGGCCAGGGCGCGCAGGGCAATCCGCATCGTTACAAAGACGTTCATGCCGGAGGCCGGAGCTTTCGCGTTGGTCCCAGAACCGCTTGCAATACCGAGGAAAACATCATCGCCGCAACACACAATCACTTGCTGAATTCCGGCGGCTTGATGCCCGTCACGAGCACATCGCCTTCCGACAGTTCGCCGGATATAAGCTCACTATACTTGAGGTCGGTCAGTCCCGTGACGACAGGAACTGCCCGCAGGAATTGACCGTCCTCCACCCATACGTGACGGCGGTTCTCCTTCTCCAACGCGGCCGCCCGATCTTCCGCCGATTGATGCGTCACCGCAATGTCGGGTTCGTCGCTATCGAGCTTGCCTAGCAGAATCTCGCGGTCCTCTGGACGCACCTGCTTGGCATCTGGATAAAACCGTAATGCCGAATTGGGAACGCACACTACGTCTTTGCGTTCATCCACCTGAAACGAAAGTCTGGCCGTCATGCCCGGCAACAGCTTCAGGTCGGGATTGGCAGCCGCGACAACGACCGGATACGTGACTACGTTCTCCGTCGTGGTCGAATTTTTTCGGATCTGTTCAATCTCTCCGTAAAATATCTCGCCGCGGTAGGCGTCGACGCGAAACTCAACCGGCAGTCCGCGCTCTTGAGCTTTCATGATAAAGCCGATGTCGGCTTCGTCGACCGAGGCAAAGACGTGCATCTTCTTTTCCATGTCCGGAGCGATGATGAACAACTCCGGCGTCTGGAATTGGGCCGCCAACGTCTGCCCGCGATCGATCTTGCGGTCGATTACCATTCCGTCGACTGGTGAGAGAATCTTCGTGTATTCCAAGTTTGCCTTGGCATTCGCGAGGCCTCCTTGGGCTTCGTCGACCGCGGCTTCGGCCAGCTTCAGTTGCGCTTCGAGAGCTAATCGATTGAAGTGGAGCGCGTCCATCTCCTTACCGGAGATAAAGTTTTCATCCTCCTCGCGGAGGGCTATCGCGCGCTGCTCATCCCGCCTGGCTTGCTGCAGGAGTGCCTTGGCACGGTCGACGTCCGCTTTACGGGTGGCCAGCATGGCTTGACTCTGGTCGACGTTTGCCTGGTACAGGCGAGGATCGATGCGAGCCAGCAAGTCGCCCTTTTTCACGACCTGGTTAAAATCGGCATGGAGCTCCGTGATCGGCCCAGAGACAAACGAGCCGATCAAGACTTTCAGAACCGGCTGGATGGTTCCAATCGATGTTACGTCGGCAACGATGCGACCACGGACTACTTTCGCGGTTCGCCATTGAGTGTGATTCCGCCGGCTGAAGTAGTTGCTGGCCGGTCCATAGGCCGCCGCTCCGACGCACGCAATGATAATAATTCCAAACAGAAACCTGAGCATGAGTTTCATCGTGTCGATCGGTAACGCAGGTTTCGATTTCGTTCAGCGAACCGTAGACTGGCTCTTTGTAAACATCCGAGAGCTTTAACGCCTCACGTCTCGGTTACGAGTCCGCTCTAAGAACGGAGGGACGGGCCAATGTATCGCTGGCATTGAAAACTGAACGAAGGGTAGAGAATTCTCACCATTGGGCAGCGGAAACGAGCACCGTTTCAATCTACGCCCAGGAGGTGGCAAACTCAAGCGCCGCGCCGTTGCGTAACGGGAAAACTGTTCGGCCCGCGCTAGCACGCTAACCGGGCAAACTTGCTTCGGTGTGTCGCTGCCGAAGTGAGGGCAATTCCGATAGAATTCTTTTGAGCCGCTCCAGCGCAGGTATCGCTTTGCGGCCGTTCGCTCCTGGATGCCCAGAAGCTTAGCGACTACTCGGCCGGAATTGCGGTTTCTCGGCGAGTGTGAACGCTACTAACTCTTCGCCGGTCAACGTGCTGATGTCGTGATGCAGACTGATTACGTCCGCGCCGGTCACGTCTTTGACCATCTTTTCCATAAGTGGCCGTGCGGTTTCGAGCAGGTGAGTGCGTACGTCCTTGAGGAGATCTCTGCCCTTCTCGGCCGGAAGGGACTTAGCCAGTTGCTGCTCAGCAGCCGTTAATACGCCTTCCAAGCGCACTATTAAAAGATCACCGATGAGGTGTGCATGAATTGCCTTGGGACCGCGGCCCATGTATTCCTGTTCGAATCGGCTGACCCCTTCGCAAATTGCTGCTTCGATCTCTCCTTGAGTCTTCATCGTCGACCCGATTCTGCCAGAAATCGAGAAACTATTCGCGGAGTCCAATAAGGAGGCGTGCGAGCCACAAAACACGAACAAACGACTGCTTTTCGCGACATGAAACATCGTACCACGCGCGGCATCGGGCCAAAAGAGCTTGTGTTTTGAGGCCGGTGCCTTATCATTAAGGCTCAAGGCAGCAGCGCTGACTTGAGTTTGTCGGACGACTAGATAAAGAGCAGCCCCAGGGTTGGGGCGGCTAGTTACTGAGTAAGCCGACGTGGCGAAATACCTTCGGGTGTTCCGCCACGTCGGCTTTTTTTGTTTGAAGCCTCACACCTTGAGCTCCCGAGCCGACTGCGGATGTATTTCGATGGACAGTAAAGCGCCAAGTATAGCGCAACAACTCGCTGACGCAGCACGAACCTTCCAATTGCAGCAGACGGGCCGTGCGCCAACTACGGTGTCCGTCGTAATAAGCGAGGATACGCTCGTGGTCACGCTGCACGACGCCCTGTCGCCCGCCGAGCAGGTGCTTGCCAGAAGCCGCGAGGGGGCCGCCAACCTGCGCGAATTCCATCAGCAGCTGTTTCGCAACTCGGTTGGCTCACTTCGAACAGAGATTGAGCGAATTACCGGTCGCAAGGTGCGCGAGGCGGCCGCCGAAGTCGACCCCGGCACCGGAAGTGTGGTGCACGCTTTTACGACGGGTACCACGGTACAGGTCTTTTTGCTGGACGGCCGACTGAAACACAGCACGCATGTGCAGAACGACGGGGCTGCGTCGGCAGTAACATCGGAGTTGTTATATGAGCGATTTGGTGATGACGGAGCGTCCCATTAGTGAAGTCACGCAATCAAACGCGTCCAAGCGATCGCAGAGAGCGTTGCGCTTCGCTGCTGCGTGTGAACCGATTGTTTTTT
>DATFGJ010000074.1:0-13985 GCA_035249585.1 Lacipirellulaceae bacterium | reverse complement strand
CTCCCCTATGTCAACCGCATCCGCCGATTCACGGGCCAACGAACAGCCGCGCGGTGGCATAGCGTCGGCCATCGCCGATTCGATCACCGATCTGGGTGCCGTCCTGATTCGCTGGATCGAGATCGTCGGCGACATGACGATTTTCGCCGCCCGCACTTTTTCATGGCTGCTTACGCGGCTGCCGCGTCGCGCAACACTCATCCCCGCGTTTTACAATATTGGCGTTTTGAGTCTGCCAGTTGTCGCGCTTACGGGCACGTTTATCGGAATGGTGCTGGCCGTGCAGACCTACGCGCAATTCAAGCAATTTGGGTTCGAGACGCGGCTCGGGGCTCTAATCAACCTGTCGATGTGCCGGGAGCTGGGACCGGTGCTTGCGGCCACGATGCTGGCTGGTCGCGTGGGCAGCGCCATTGCCGCCGAAATCGGCACGATGCGCGTCACCGAGCAAATCGACGCGATGACATCCATGGGCGCCAATCCGATTCAGCACCTGGTCGTGCCACGTTTTTTGGGCTGCCTGCTCATGATCCCGTCGCTCACGATCATGGCCATCTTCATGGGCGTGGTCGGTGGCTGGCTGTATAGCGTGCAGGTCTTCGGCATCGATTCGTATCATTATTGGAACAATTCGCAGCAGTTCGTCGACAACTGGGACTTGTTCTATGGCATCTTCAAGAGTGTGTTCTTCGGCGCCACAATCGCATTGGTGAGCTGTTATCGAGGTTTCAACTGTGCGCCCGGTGCCGAAGGCGTTGGTCGCGCTGCGACCGCGGCCTTCGTGTTGTCGTTCGTGATTATTATCATACTCGATTTGGTGCTGAGCATTGCGCTCGATAACGTGCAAAATATGATTTGGCCGGAGGCGTTGTAAGTTCGATTTGCGCCCACGAGAAACGCGAAGTGAGTTATGGCATCCACGAAGCACAGCAATTCGCCAACCGAAACCGCCCTCATCGAGCTGCACGACCTGAGCATTGCCTTCGGCCGCCAGCAGGTGCTGCGAGAAATCAGTTTATCGGTGCCTCGCCAACAAACTCTGGCGATCATCGGCGAAAGCGGCTGTGGCAAAACGGTGCTGTTGAAAATCATCCTCGGGTTACTGCAACCGACCGGCGGATATGTAATTTTCGACGGCCAGCGCATCGACGAGTTGAGCGAGAAGCAGATGACACCGCTCCGCGCCCGGTTCGGCTTCGTGTTTCAAAACGCGGCCCTGTTCGATAGCATGACCGTGGCCGAAAACATCGCCTTTCCGCTGCGTATAAACCGTCGCTCGCCCCTCCGCGAAGCTGAAAAGACGGTGCTGCATCGGATTAACCAGGTGGGCCTGCCACAAAGCGTGCTTTCGAAGCGTCCGGCGCAGCTTTCGGGAGGAATGCGAAAGCGCGTGGGCCTGGCCCGGGCGCTAGCAATGTGTCCCGAGGTGCTGCTCTATGACGAGCCCACCACAGGCCTGGATCCGATCATGAGCGACGTGATCAACGAGCTGATTGTGCGCACGCGCTGCGACGAGCCGGTGACAAGCATTGTCGTCACGCACGACATGAAAACGGCGCTCAAGGTGGCCGACCGTATCGTGATGCTGTATCCGCTATCGCGCCTCGAATCGGACGAGCCCCAAATCATTTTCGACGGCACGCCGCAGGAAATAATGCAATCGAAGGACAAGCGCGTCTCGCAGTTCGTCCGCGGCGAAGCGGGCGAGCGCCTCGAGGAGATGCAGACGGAAGCAGTTAGCTTTTAACTTCAGGCCGAAGAGTTAAACTAACAGCTAGTAGCTAACAGCTAAAAGCTTTCTCATGAACGAACGACAAATGCAATTCCGCGTCGGCGTGGTCATGTTGGCGACGCTGATCATCGGATCGATTCTGGCGACTCTCAATGGCCCGATTCCAAGGGACTTGCTGCCCTGGGGTCTTGAGTCGTACAGAATCGCCATCCAACTCCGGCAGGCGCCGGGCGTCGGCCTGAACACGCCGGTGCGAAAAAACGGCCTGCTGATCGGCCGCGTGAGTGAGATCGAGGACCTTGATGACGGCGTGGTCGTGAAGGTCGACATCGACGGCGACCGGCGGCTGCTTACAAGCCACGTGCCCCATGTGCGCACCTCGGTTCTGGGCGATGCGACGATCGATTTCGTGACTGAGCCCACGGCCACGCCGCCGCAACAGCTTGCCGATGGGGCAATAATCCCCGGTGTGGTCGATCCCAATCCGTTTGATTCGATCGCCAAACTGGGCGATTTGCAGGATGATGTTCAGCAGACGATGCAGGCCTTGGCGCGCGCCGGCAACGAGGTAGCCGACGTTGCTGGGCGGATAGACGAAGCGTTCGGCAGCGATACGGAGGAGGGGCGAATCAAGCGGCTCTTGGACTCGACGGAGCGCGCAATGAACGAACTGGGCAACGCGGCCTCCGCGTTCAACGAAATACTAGGCGAGAACATATTGGACGAACCAGCCACGCGAGTAGCGCCTCCGGCGACCCAAGGCATATCCCCGGCAAACCAAGGTGCTCGGCCGGCAACGAGCGCCGCAACTTCGCTTGTCAATTTTCAACAGCCGGACGAGGCGGAGGTCGTGATTCAGGTGCCGACGACGCGTGAGCGCCTCAAGCAGGCGCTCAACGAGCTGCCCGATGCCGTGCGCGACTTCCGCGTCACAATGCAAGAGTTGCGAGTGGTGCTCGACTCGGCCAACAAAAACTTCCGCGACCTCGAAGGATTCACCCAGCCGCTCGGTCAAAACGGCCCGCGCATCGTCAATTCGATTCTGGAGACGACCGAAGGGCTGGATCGAATGGTCGAGGAGTTAAACGTCTTCACGCAGGCCCTCAGCAGCCGTGAGGGGACACTGGGCCAGTTGATCCATGACCGCCAGGTTTACGAGAACTTGAACCGGCTCATTCACAATGCCAATCAGGTCGTGCTGCAGGTGAACGACCTTACTTTACGGCTGCGGCCCGTGGTGAATGATGCTCGGATCTTCATGGACAAAGTCGCCCGCGAGCCCGGTCGCGTCGTCACTGGTGGGTTGAATCCCAGCCCGATTAAATGAGTCGGGGGTTGAGAGTCGAGAGTCCAGGGCCAGAATTACAAAAGTGTACTATGGCATGCCTTAGCAACGCCCCAGACATCGCTATGGATTCTGGATAGGCTGCGTAGCCCCAAACGGCAGAGCGGTCTGTGGCGGCGGACCAGGTGAAATAATTGCCGGAGGCAATGTCGCGGGGCCGGTGACTCCCGCCGGGGCAACCGGAAATTGCTGCGTATCTTTTCGCAATTGGTTCGCGCGGTCCAATAGCTGCTCGTTCGGCACGATAAGTTGCGGGGCCAGATTGAAGGCTACCGTGCGATTGTCGCGTATTTTGGTCATTGCCAGGTTCTCGCTGAAGAAATCCAGCGGCGGAATTTCATACCACGGCGTCGGGATCGGCTGGTTCACGGTGAGTGTTTCATAGCCGGGCTTCACGAGCCGAATCTCGCGCGTGCCATAGTACGTGAAATCCACGGAACAGGGTGTGATGCCGATTTGCTGGTTATCGACATACACCAGCGCGCCGGGCGGATTGGAGTTCACGTTCAACCTGCGACGAACGCAGCCGCCGGGCGTGAGCATCAGAGCGGCCAGCATCAGGAGCCACAGGCGGCGCATGCGCGACGGATTGCGGCGCTCGGAACAAACGCGATTGGCTTCGAAAAAGCAATGCATCGACACAGCTCAGAAGAGTTCAAAAACAGGCGGAGTATAGAAACGGCGCCAGGGAGCAGCCAGTCCTAATTCGGGAGGCGAAAATCAATTGTCCGCGCCTCAATCTCCGAGCAAGCGTGCCGGCTAGATGCGCACGTGTGGGCGTTTTCCCGCGCCGATTGGGGGACTAGAATTGATAGATTGGAGATGCTAGTCTCCACCACGCCACTGCTAGCTGCTTTTGCCGCCTGCGCTGCCCGCCGCATGTCTCTCAATAACGGCTCCGTCTGTCCTACGTTCCGGCTGAAGCACGCTTCAGTGACTGACATGGGCATGCGCCGCGCGAACAATCAGGACGCTTTGGCGGTGATGATTGCCGACGACCTGGCGACGTGGGCTGAGCGCGGGCACCTGCTCATGGTGGCCGACGGAATGGGAGCGCATGCTGCCGGCGAGCTGGCCAGCAAATTGGCCGTCGACAACATTCCGCATTTGTATTTTAAGCTGCGCGAGCTCTATCCGCCGGCCGCATTGCGGCAGGCGATTCGCGACGCCAACACGGCCATCCACACCAAAGGCCAGAGCAGCATCGGCTTTCAAGGGATGGGCACAACATGCAGTTGCCTGGTGCTGCTGCCGCAAGGCGCGCTTGTGGCACACATCGGCGACAGCCGCGTGTACCGCCTGCGCGGGCAAGTGCTGGAGCAGCTTACTTTCGATCACAGCCTCGTGTGGGAAATGGCCGCCGCTGGCCAGATGTCGCAAGAAGATGTCCCGGCATACATTCCCAAGAACGTCATTACCCGTTCATTGGGACCGCATTCCACGGTCCACGTTGACCTGGAGGGTCCATACAATGCGGCGGCCGGCGACGTATTCCTCTTATGTAGCGATGGTCTGAGCGGCCCGATCGCCGACGAAGAGCTTGGCGCGATTTTACAATGCCTCCCGCCGGAGGAAGCGGCGGAAACACTTGTGGATCTCGCCAACCTTCGCGGCGGGCCGGATAACATTTCCGTGATCATCGTGCATGTTGATGGCGAGGTTCCATCGAGGATCGCTCCCGCCGAGATCAGCGGACCACAGACCCCGCCTGTTGACTGGCGACTTCACGCGGCGGCACTTTGGATCATTGCTGGCGCATGCGTGGGCGTTTTGGGCTATTGCATTTGGCACCAGATGTGGCCAGGCGCGGTGATCATGGCCGTGGCGCTGGCAGTTGCCGTTGCGTCGGCAATTGCATTTCGGGCATCGGCACTAGCCGGTTGCCCCCAAGTTCGCCCGCTGGGGGGACCTTACGGAAATGGACCGTATCGCAAGGCCGAATGTTCGCCCAACGAACGGGTGGTCGCGTCGCTCGCGGATATTGCCGCCAAGCTACGCGCCTTGCCGGAAAAAGACTCGAGCGAGTGGACTGTCGATTGGCAGCCGTTTGACAACCAGTGCGCTTCAGCGGCAGCTTCCGCGGAGAAGGGCGACCATGCCGACGCCATTCGCCAGTACTGCCGGGCCATTCGCGAAATCATGCGGCAACTTCGCGAGAAGCGGCCCACGGTCGACGGCGATTCGAGCGCCGTTTAATTTGCGGCTCTCATATATAGCCGGGCCATTTTGGCCCGGTAGTTAAATCGCCGGTCCATCTCACCGCAGCGAGTCGCCGTGGCAACTTGGCCCGGGAGTACAAGGAGACACGCTGCTTCACTCGTGCCGTCAACTCTGCCGACCCAAGATGGGTCGGCTATGTACGCGAATGCTAGCAGCCGCATTACTAATTAATTGTCGTTTGCATTGCAGCTTGCGGCTGCTATTCTGCGCCCGCCATGGGCATTTTCACCCGCTACGTGCTGATGGACCTGCTCAAGGTCTTTTTGCTGACGCTCACCGGTCTGACGGCGATCATCTTTGTCTTTCTGATGGGCAAGGAGGCGATTGATAAAAACTTCGGGCTCGGGCCTCTGCTGCGCGTCGCGCCGTATCTGTTGCCGCAAGCTATGCAGTTCGCGGTGCCTGGCACGATGCTCCTGGCCACTACCAGTGTTTACGGCCGAATGGCCTCCTACAACGAATTCGTGGCCGTAAAGT
Organism: Lacipirellulaceae bacterium; assembly: GCA_035249585.1. Lineage (GTDB taxonomy): Bacteria > Planctomycetota > Planctomycetia > Pirellulales > Lacipirellulaceae > JABDGM01. Next base: position 8,211 of record DATFGJ010000074.1, on the reverse strand, counting down.
CGCTCGGCATATCGCCCATGGTATTGGTTTGGCCGACGCTTATCGTCGCGACGCTGATGAGTTTTGTCGGGGTTGTGCTCAATGACATCGCAGTCAGTTGGGGAAGGCTCGGCGCGGCGCGCGTTGCGCTCGAGTGCATCGAAGAGATCGCCTATCGCCAGCTGGAGATGCGGCATAGCTTCAACATGGGCAAATTCAACATGACGGTGCGCGACGTCGAAGGGCGCCGGCTCATTTGGCCCACGCTCATCATCCAGTCGTCGGGCGGCGGGCGTGCTACCACAGTTTCCGCCGACGAGGCCGAGCTTCGCCTTCTGCTCGATGAAAACAAGCTACTTGTCCGCTTCCGCAACGTGGAGGCGGAGCTTCCAAATATCAGCGCGACGGTGCCCGAGGAATGGGAATATCCCGTGCCGCTGGACGAATTGAGCGGCGCTACCGCCAAGACACGGAGCCCATCAAACTATGCCCTGGCCGAGATTCGCGAGGCGGTCGCCGAACAGGAAGAGCTTGTCGCCCGAATCGACGAGAGCATGACGGCGCAAGCGGCGCTCGGACTTTTGAGCGGTGATTTCGAGGCGCTTTCGCAGCCGGCCTGGAAACCACACGAGCAGCAGCTGCAGGCGGCAAACGTTCGGCTGCATCGGCTGCACACCGAGCCTTGGCGACGATGGGCAAACGGCTTCAGCTGCCTTTGTTTCGTAATTGTCGGCGTTCCGGTGGCCGTTTGGATGCGCTTCAGCGAATTCATCGCCAGCTTCTTCATCTGCTTTCTACCAATCCTCGTGGTTTATTATCCACTACTGGCGGTGAGCGTCGACCAGGCCAAAGACGGCGTATTCCCGCCGCAATCCGTCTGGCTTGGCAACTTGCTGCTGGCGCTGGCGGGCGTATGGCTGCTGCGCCGCGTGAACCGCTTCTGAGCTTCCAGCTAATTCACACTAGCCCGAAGCGCAAGCGAGCGAAATTGCGAATACGATCCTCGCTTGCGCTTGGGGCTGGTGTCATGATTCCTCCACCAACTGGATGCCACTGCTAGCGTGCGCCTCCGCCTTCCGCCGTCCGCTGGCGTTTGTTACAGTTCCCGCGCCCCGGCGGGAACCGGTTTCGTCGACAGGCAGCCGTTTGATCGCGCGCGATAAGGATTTCGCACGTGCTCTTTTCGCACTGGCCGATTCGGAACAAGCTGCAGTTAGGCCTGGGACTCTTAGCGGTCTCGGTGCTGACGCTGTTCGGCAGCGCCTATTACGGCCTGTACGCTTATCGCGGATTGGTCAAAAGCCTCAGCGCCCGTTCTAATGAATTGCCGCTCGCCAACGAGTTGAGCCAGTACGTGGCTGATCTACGCGTGATTCTCAGCCAGGTCGAGGAGCGGCTCGACTATGCGCCCGGCGGTGTGATGTCGCTTGCCGGCTCGCCCGATCAAAAGCCCTGGGATCCTGAGCTGTTGCGCGAACTGTATCGCACCAAGTTTGAGTTATTCCGCCAGACGCTGGAAAAATACCGCGCTCAACTGGACGGCAATCGCATGCGCACCGACACGCGCATCGGTGATGATAGTCGCGAGCGCGCGACTTTGCTCGAAATCGACAAAGTAATCGCGCGCATCGAGAAGCAGGATGATGACGAGGACGGAGTCGGATGGTACCTCGCTACCGATGCTACAATCAGCAAGCTCCGCGACGACGTTGAAATAGTGCGCGCGCTTGCCGCCGAATTGCCTAGCCATCTCCACGCCCGGCTGCATGTCTTGGCCGACGAGGTGCGATCGCAATATCGCATTGCGATTCCCCTGGCCTGGGTCACCGCTGCCGTTGCTACGCTGCTGCTGGCCGCCGCAGTGCAGTTGTTCCGCAAATGGATCGCCCGGCCGCTGGCCACGCTCGTGCGCGGCTCGCGCGAAGTGGCCGCTGGAAAATTCGACCACCGCATTCGCCTCGATTCCGACGATGAAATGCGCGAGCTGGCCGAGGCAATGAACGCGATGACCTCGCGTTTCCAGGAAATCCGCGATGACCTCGACTGCCAGGTCCGGGAGCGAACCAAGCAGGTTGTGCGCAGCGAGCAATTGGCGAGCGTCGGCTTTCTGGCCGCTGGCGTGGCTCACGAAATCAATAACCCGCTGGCGTCGATCGTCATGTGCAGCGAGTCGCTGGAAGGCCGACTGGCAGTGTTGCTCAATGAATCGGGCGAGGCAAATGCCGCCGAGCGCGACGTGGTGCGCAGCTACCTCGAGATGATTCAGAAGGAAGCCTTTCGCTGTAAGCAGATCACCGAGAAGCTGCTCGACTTCTCCCGCATGGGCGACACGGAGCGGCATCATGCCGACTTGCGCGAGCTGGTGAGCGGCGTGATCGAAATGATTCGCCATCTGGGCAAGTACCAGAACAAGAACATCGTGCTGACCGGTGGCGAGCCGGTGATTGCCGAGGTCTGCCCGCAGGAATTAAAACAAGTGGTGCTGAACTTGATCACGAACGGTCTGGATAGCATGGAGCCGGGAGGAACAGTTCGAGTGAGCGTCGGCTCACGCGGCACCGAGGCCCAAATTGTTGTTGAGGACAACGGCTGTGGAATGACTGAGGACGTGATTCAGCATTTGTTCGAGCCGTTCTTCACGCGGCGTCGCGGAGGGCAGGGCACCGGTCTGGGGTTGTCGATCACGTACCGCATTGTTGAAGAGCATCATGGCCACATCGTGGCGCACAGCGCCGGCCTCGGCAAAGGTTCAAAGTTCACCGTAACGATCCCACTCCGTCAACCGGTTTCGCGCCGCCAGCGAGCGCCGGTCGCGGCGTGATGAGAAGAGTGAGTAAGTGAGTAAGTGAGGTGGTTCGATGCGTGCTCATTGTAGTAAGTCCTCTATCCCCCATAACGGCCGAAGTACGGAGTACTGAGTACTCTGTACGACTACCGCTGCGCTCGTCCGCTAGGGGCTGATTCGCTGAGTTCCCTATTCACTTACTCACCAATCTATCCGACCATGACAATCGCCAAACTGCAATCCACTGACGCGTCTGCCGAACCCAAGGGCCTCGCCCTTTTGTTTGCCGACGACGAGCGTTCGCTCCAAGAGTTGATGAAGCTCGAAATCCCGCGAATGGGGCACCGCGTAACCGTCTGCCCCGATGGCCTTACGGCGGCGGCCGCGCTCGAGAAAGAATCGTTCGATTGTCTGCTCGTGGATCTCGACATGCCCGGTCTGGGCGGCATCGACGTGATTGCCAAGGCCAAGGAGCTAAACCCAGATGCCGACGCCGTGGTGCTCACCGGCAAGTCGTCGCTCGAAACGGCAATCGCCGCCTTGCGGCACGGTGCTTTCGACTATTTAACCAAACCATGCAAGCTGGTCGAAATCGAGGCCATGCTGCGCCGCGTTCAGGAAAAACGCAAGCTCACGCAACAATATCGGGCGCTGAAGCGAAGGTTGGATCGCATCGAAGGCAATTTGCGCCTTGTCGGCAGTTCCGCCGGCATGGAGCGAGTTCGCACTTTAATCGCCAAGGTTGCCCCAACACAGTCCACCGTGCTGATCTTGGGCGAAACAGGCACGGGCAAGGAGTTGGTTGCGCGCGCCGTGCATGACGAGAGCACGCGAGCCGGTGAGCCTTTCGTGGCCATCAACTGCGGCGCACTTCCCGAAACGCTCATCGAAAGCGAGCTATTCGGCCATCGCAAAGGGGCTTTCACAGGCGCAGATGAACACCGTGTAGGATTGTTTGAAGTCGCGAACGGAGGGACGATCTTCCTGGACGAGATAGGCGAATTGCCCAAGGCGATGCAGGCTAAATTGCTGCGCGTACTGGAGAGCCGCGAGATACGCCGCGTTGGCGAAAACAAATCGCTGAACGTCGACGTGCGCGTCGTTTGCGCCACGCACCGCGACTTGCCGGAGATGGTCGCCGCCGGTGAATTCCGCGAAGACCTCATGTATCGCATCAACACGTTCGAGATTTTTTTGCCGCCGCTCCGCGATCGGCTCGATGACATTCCAGAAATTGCCGAGCATCTTCTCGGTCGATTTCGCGGCAGATCGACGCCGGGCCGCCGGCAGATCGCCGAGGATGCAATCGAAGCACTAAAACTGCATATCTGGCCGGGCAACGTCCGCGAGTTGGCCAATGTGTTGGAGCACGCCACGATTCTTTGCGAGGAGGACGGCCCGATTACCGCTGATTTCCTGCCGGCCCACTTCAACCGGCGCCAACTCACCGGCGCTGCAGCCAATCGCCCCGGGCCAATTTCGCTTCGCGACCTTGAAATGCACGCCATCTACCAATCCCTGGAGCGCAACGGCGGCAACAAGCCCAAGGCGGCCGACGAGCTGGGCATCAGCCTGAAGACGCTCTACAACAAACTTAATCAGGCTAGCGAACTGGAAAAGTCGGCCTGAGCCGCCAACCGCCTAGCTTTTGCATACCTACGCAGCTGTGGCCCGGACGGACCACGGCTTTTCCGTGGTGCCCGCCTTCCGGCTACTGATTGCCTCGGTCGTCATTATCGTTACGCGCGATACAACGCTTTAGCGCGGGACGACTCTTTCCGGAAGCCTGCAGCTCATTTTCAGTGCCTTTGACCGGCCGCCGTCGATTTGGCCGCACGAAACGAAGCTGGCATCCAGTTGTGTTCTAAAATCTCATATCGGCCTAGTGGGGGGCCAGCAACGTCCAGCAGCTTTGGGGGGGACATCTCCACGCTTCAGCAATCAGCCGCGGTCGATCATGGCGACGATCATAGAACAAACACCGAGAACGTCAAATTCCACGGCCGGCTATCTGGCCGTGCCGATCGCCATGCTGCATCGTCTTCGGCTGGCGACAGTTGATCTGTTCGTTCAATACGAACCAGGTAGCTCGCCGGTGCTTTACCATCGTGCGGGCTGCCCGATCGAGGCAAAACAGCTTTCGCATCTTGCCGAAGCGGGCGTGCAACATATTTTCGTTCGCACCGAAGATTTTCAGCAGTTCGGCAGCCACCTGTTGGAGTCGGTCGACTCGCTTGAGGGAGATACGCCTGTGCCGGCGGCCGAGCGGTTCGCGGTCCTGCAAGTCGCGGTGGCTATGGAAATTGAACGTACATCGCGGCTGGTCGACTGCGGGCCGTATGTTACCGTGGCCGAAAAAGTCGGCCGCGACTTGACGTCGCTGTTATCGACCAACAAAGTGCTGCCAAAGGACCTGTTCCGCCTGGCGCGGCATGATTTCAACACGTTCACCCACGTCACAAACGTCGCCGGCTACAGCGTTATCCTGGCCGAGCGACTGGGGCTAATTAGCGGCGACGGCCTCGAGAAGATCGCCACCGCGGCCATTCTTCACGATATTGGAAAACGTTTCATCCCCGCCGAGATTCTCACCAAGCCGTCGCGCCTGGACCCGCACGAACGCGACATCATCGAGACCCATCCGGTGCGCGGTTACGAAGAGCTGTGCGAGCGGCCTGGACTGACGCACGATCAATTGATGATCGTTTATCAGCATCATGAACGGATCGACGGGACTGGTTATCCGGTCGGAATTCAAGGCGACGAAATACATCCCTGGGCTCGTATGCTTTCGGTTGTCGACGTGTTCGACGCGATGACCGGCACGCGGCCCTACCGGAGGCCTGCCACCGCGCAAGAGGCCATGAACTATATCCGGCAGAATGCGGGCACCCAGTTCGATAGCGAGGTTGTTCAATGCTGGACATCGCTCATGACAAACAACTGATTGAAGAGCTGTGGGAATCCGCCGCGACCAAGGTACGGCTAACGGAACCCATAAGCCAATTCATGGAACCGCACGGCGCGATGCCCATCTATCCCGAAAATCGCCGGGCCTATCACCGCTATTTCATGCGCGGCAAAGCTGTGGTGCTGCGCGGAGATGCCACGCTCGCCGCGTATACGAAAGATGTTTCCCGGCAAGGCATCGGCTTTCTTTCGCCGGTGCAACTTTTGCCCAAGGAGCGCATCCGGCTACGCGTGCCAAAGGCCCAATTGAGCCTGGAGATCGTCCGTTGCCGCCGAGTGGATCCGGGCTGCTTCGAGTGTGGTGCCCGGTTCGCCTTGGAGCCCGGGTTGATCCGTTCGACGAATTGAGGTGACTCATGCGTGTAGTTCGCGAAATCATGAATAAGCGCGTCGTAAGCATCCGCCCCGATGCGACGCTGGCGGAAGCCATCCACATCCTCACCCAGCAGCACATCGGCGGAGCGCCGGTGGTGACTGCCGATGGAGCTGTGGTCGGCGTGATCTCCGAACTGGCGATGATCGACGTCGTGTTCGACTCCGATGCCAAGAACGCGCCAGTAAAGGAATACATGACCGCCCAAGTGCACACGGTACATCCCGATGATCCGCTCTCGCGGCCAGCGCAGTTGTTCGCGCTGTATTCATTCCGGCGGCTGCCGGTGGTGGAGGATGGAAAGCTCGTGGGCATCGTCACCCGCCGCGATTTGATGAATTACGCCCTGCGATCGAACGAGCTTTTGACCGATCCGCTGATCGAGCTTATTCCCTCGCTTGCGCCAATGACCTAAGGTCGGCTACCGATTACTGGAGTGGAAACCCCGAACGCCTGCGTTTGCCCGAACTAGCCAAGCCCTGATTAGGGCAGTGTGATGTCTGAGGATGTATGTCCACCGTGGCCACGGAAACCGGTCTGAAATTCAACCCGACCTCGGGATATGTGCCACTCCGGCCATCGGTGCTTCGTTCGATCGATTCAGCACCTGCTGATTTGTTTCTTCAATACGATCGTGGCACCCCGCCAGTACTGTACTGTCGCGCCGGCAGCCCACTCGACGCAAAGCACTTTGCCGAGCTTGCCGACTCTGGCATTGAGCAAGTCTATGTGGAAAAGGAGAACTTCGATTCGGTAAGCAAGCGATTGCTGGACTCCCTGGAATCGTACTTTCAAAAGGATTCGGTTCCGCAAACGGAAAAATTCGCCGCATTGCAAGTCGCCGTCTCTGTCGAGATAGAACATTCACTGCGAGCCGTCGACTGCGGCGCCTTCCAATCAGTTGCGGAAAAGGTGGGTCGCCGACTGGTAAATTTGTTGGCGGCTAGCGACGTGCTGCCGCGCGACCTCTACCGCATCGCCCAGCACGACTTCTTCACGTTCGCGCACGTGACCAACGTCGCCAGCTACGTGGTGATTCTGGCCGAAGAGATGGGCCTGCGCGACGCGGCTACGCTCGAGAATATCGCATCCGCCGCAATGCTGCACGACGTCGGGAAACGATTTATTTCTCCCGCGATCCTGCACAAAGCGGGCTCGCTCGACGAGGAAGAGCGCGAAACGCTGGAATCGCACCCGCTGCGCGGTTATGTGGAATTATGTGACCGCCCGGGATTGGAGTTTGGCCAGCTCATGATGGTCTATCAACACCACGAGCGCATCGACGGCCGCGGCTACCCGGTGCGGATCCTTGGCGATGAGATCCACCCGTGGGCCAAGATGCTGTCGGTCGTGAACGTTTTTGACGGGATGACGTCCAAGCGCGGCAACCGACGCCCCGCCACGCTGGAACGCGTGCTGGAATTCCAGCGCGAGCAGGCCGGAACACAATTCGATCGAGAGGTCGTCAAATGTTGGATCTCACTCATGAGCCGGGCGTAAGCGACCTGTCGTGGGACACGGTTGAGCTCTCGGCGCGAATTCCTGCCTCGATGCCGGACTTTTTCGAGCGCAAAGGCCCGACACCGGTTCGCGCGCCCGACCGCCGGGCCTTTCGTCGTTTTTATCTGCGCAGCAAGGCAATCCTGCGCTACGACGACAAATACCTCGGTGTTTACACCGTGGACGCCTCTCGGAAGGGCATTCGCTTCTTTTCGCCGGTGCAGCTCCTGCCGAAACTTCACGTCTGGCTGCGGATGCCGGGCATTCAGGAATTCGAAGTCGAAATCGTCCGCTGCTGCCGGCTTGAAGAGCGATGCTACGACTGCGGCGCCATCTTCATTCGCGGGATCTGATCCCCTGGGAATGGCCATGGCTGCGCACGGCCTGCAGCCAGCTCGGACGCGGCATTGCACCATCCGGGGGGTGATCGCCGATCGGCCACTCAATAATACTCGAGGTTCCGCCGAAGGTGCGCAAAACTCCCCCCACGGAGTTTTGCGCACCTTGGCAACGCTCCAATAGCCAATCGGGGAGGGCAGTGGGACGGACCCAGAGGTCAGAACGGGGCACGCGCGCCGCGGTAGCGCTGCGATGCTGTAGGTCG
>DATFGJ010000073.1:0-4396 GCA_035249585.1 Lacipirellulaceae bacterium | reverse complement strand
TTTCAACCTCGTCGACAACGCGGCCAAGTATGCCCGCAGCGCCTCGGACAAGCACATTCATGTTGAGGCGAATCACGCCGACCGGTTTATAACACTCAGCGTGCGCGATCACGGTCCGGGCATCGAACGCAACGGCCGTTTGCGCCGTATTCAGCCGTTCGGCAAGAGCGCGCAAGAATCGGCCGAGACGGCGCCGGGCGTTGGACTGGGTCTCGCGCTGTGTCAGCGGCTGGCGCGCCAACTAGGCGGCCGGCTGGACATCGGCCCAGCACCTGGCGGCGGCGCCATGGCAACGCTGCTGTTGCCGGTGAAATAGAACTTGGTGACGATGTTGCCGCAGTCATAGCGGAAGCCGCGCGAAACTTTGATTTGAGTCGCGAAGCGGCGAGTTCAAACTCGTCGCCTATTTTTGCGACTCCAATTGCAAGCGGCCGACACTGCCCTGCCCCCTATTGCGGCATCGCGGTATATTTGTTTGAACTGAGCCTGCGACCTGCCAGGTCGCGGCTAATGTTGTGCCCCCCTGCATCCCGCATCCTGCCTCTCGCATCCTTCATGAAGACCGACGAACTCCGCGAAAAATATCTCGCGTTTTTTGAAACGAAGGGCCACAAGCGCGTGGCCAGCGACGTGCTCGTGCCCACGTGGGATCCTTCCGTGCTGTTCACGCCGGCCGGCATGAACCAGTTCAAGGATCACTTCCTTGGCAAAGTGAAGCTGGAATTCACGCGCGCCACAACCTGCCAGAAGTGTTTGAGGACGGGCGACATCGAGAACGTCGGCCGCACCGCGTATCACCACACGTTCTTTGAGATGCTCGGCAACTTCAGCTTCGGCGATTACTTCAAGCGCGAGGCGATCAACTGGGCGTGGGAATTCTTGACCGGCAAGAAGTGGCTGGGCATTGCGCCCCAGCGGCTCACGGCGACCGTGTACATCGATGACGACGAGGCGGCCGGCATCTGGGCCAAGGACATCGGTCTTTCGCCCGACCGCATCGAGCGTTGCGGCGAGGATGAAAACTTCTGGCCGGCCAATGCACCCAGCCAAGGCCCCGACGGCGTATGCGGCCCGTGCAGCGAGATTTATTTTCATCCCGACGCGGGCAACCCGGTCGAAATCTGGAATCTCGTATTCACGCAGTTCAACCGCGTGGGCGAGCCGCCGAACAACCTTCGGCCGCTGCCGAGTAAAAACATCGACACTGGCATGGGCCTGGAGCGCACGGCCGCCACGCTGCAAGGCGTACCGACGAATTATCACATCGACATTCTCATGCCGATCGTGCTGGCGGCCGCCGAGGTCGTCGGCACGAAGTACGAATACGAATCCGACAACGGCCGGCGCCTGCGGCGGATCACCGACCACGTGCGCGCCTGCACGTTCGCCGTCCACGAGAACGTGTATCCGGGCGCTAACAAGGAAAAGTACGTTGTCAAGCGCCTGCTGCGGCGTGCCGTGCTCGACGGCCACCAAATGGGCCTGCGCGAGCCGTTCCTGCACAAGCTAGTTCCGGTGGTGGCCGAGATGATGAAGCGGCCTTATCCGGAGCTGCAAGAAACCGTGAAGCGCGTCAGCGGCGTAATCGAAAAGGAGGAGGCCAACTTCTTCGGCACGATCGACGCCGGCCTGAGCCACATCGACCGCGTCTTCGATGAGATGCGGCGCGAAAACCGAGTCACTGTGGATGGCGCCGTGGCGGCCGAATTGTATCAGACGTACGGCGTGCCACCGGAGCTGTTCGAGTCGCTGGCGGCCGAGCACAATTTGGCGTTCGATTGGCAAGGCTACCAGCACGCAATGGAGGAGCACGGCGAAGCCTCAGGCAAGGTGCAACACGCAGTGATGGGCACGCGCGGGCCCGTGGATTCGCTCAAGCAAGCGCTGCACACGACGGAGTTTTTGGGCTACGACTCGACGGACGCCGAGGCGACGGTGAAGGGAATCATCGCCGGCCAGCCGCCGCACGATCACCTCTGCGACAAGATTGAAGAAGTCGGGCATAAGGACGAAATTCGCGTCGTGCTCGACCGCACGCCGTTTTATGGCGAAAGCGGCGGCCAGGTCGGCGACACAGGAAAGCTTATTGGCGACGGCTTTGAATTCACCGTCACCGACACGCAGAAGGACGGCGGCCTCGTCGTGCACAAGGGGCACCTCGTGCGCGGAGCAATGCGCGAGGGCGCTAAGGTGCGTGCCGTTGTCGACGCGGCGCGCCGCGCCGGCATCCGCAGAGCACACTCGGCCACGCACATCCTGCACTACGCACTGCAAAAAACCCTGGGCTCGCACGCGCAGCAGCAAGGCTCCAAGGTCGATGACGACTGGCTGCGCTTCGACTTTACGAATCTCAGCGCCGTCGATCCAGAACAGCTCACGAAAATTCGCGCCGATGTCGAATCGCGAATCACGGCCGCTGAGCCAGTCCGCTGGGAGACTCTGCCGCTGGCCGAAGCGCGCAAGAAAGGCGCGATGATGCTCTTCGGCGAGAAGTATCCGGATCCGGTGCGCATGGTGTCCATGGGCGCGTTCAGCAAGGAACTTTGCGGCGGCACGCACCTGTCGAACACGCGCGAAGTCGAGCAGTTTGAAATCCTGAGCGAGGAAGGCGTGTCGGCCGGCACGCGGCGGATCACGGCGCTCACGGGCGCGAAGGCGGCCGAACGCGTCAAGCAAACCCAGACCGCGCTGGCCGAGGCTGCCAAGCTGCTCGGAGTCGCGCCTCCCGATGTCGCGCGCGCGGCGGCCGCGCTGGCGGCGCGCGCTCGCGACCTGCGGAAGCAATTGACTGGAGGCGGTGGTGCGGGTGCAGCTAAACCGCCCGTCGGCCGTGAGCTTGGTGCCGAACGGCAAGCGATGGGCGCGGCTAGCAAGACTTCGGCAGCGCCGACTTACGAGGAAACGAAGCGGACCTTATCCGAAACTGCACGACTTTTGTCGGTTTCTCCGCTCGATGTGCCGCAGCGATTGGCCGCGCTGCAGGCCGACGTTGCCGCGCTTGAAAGGCAGCTTGCCGAACGCGGCGCCGCCGGACCGCTTTCGGGCGAGCGGCTGTTGGAATCGGCGGAGGATATTGCGGGCGTCACTGTCGTCGTGACGGAGGTGCCCGGAGTCGACCCAAATTTAATGAGGCAGCTCATCGACCAGGTGCGTACGAAGTCGCCGTCCTCGGCAGTGCTGCTTGCCAGCCGGCAGGGTGATGAAAAAGTCACGCTGGTGGCTGGCATCAGCAAGGACTTGCAAGCGCGTAAGCTGAGTGCCGGTGAGTGGATACGGCCGGTGGCGGCGGCCGTGGGCGGCGGAGGCGGCGGCCGGCCCGATCTGGCCCAGGCCGGCGGCAAGGACCCGGCCAAATTGCCCGAAGCGCTGCAAATTGCCAGGTCGACGATCCGCGACATGATCGCCGGCTGACCGCGCCGGGTCGGGAGTCTTCAATGCCCGGTCAATTTTCATGCGGGTTCTTACCGATGGATCGGAATTATTGAGAACGCCTTCGACTCCCGGCCCGTTTTGACACGGCGGCGAGAATAGGGGACGGGAGTCGTGCGCCATTCTTGACTTCGGAAAGCACTCCAGCGACCGACCGGCGGCGAATGTCTTAGTGACTTGAAGACTCCCGACCCGAATGGGCCGCTAGCATTTGAAGAATCGGCAAAGATGGATTGCCGCGGCGAATCAAATCGCCATAAGATGAATCCTTCAGGCGTACAGCAAGCTTCGACCGGGAGCGAATCGCTTGTTGCAGTGACTAATCTGAGGAACGTGCCCGTTGGAGGGCACCTGACGTGGATGGAGCGTTTACCGTGCCAGTTCATGTGGTCGACGGGCTCGAGATGGATGTGGACCGCGGGCCCAATTGGTTGTTTGTTAAGCTGCGGGCCAAAAAAAAAGACCCGCTCAATGAAGTCCCGCAGATCGCGGAAAAGTTGTGGTCGATTTCCACGCGGCATTTCATCTATCGGCTCGTGCTGGAGCTCGAGGAATTGGAAGAGCTGCCGAGCGGAATGATGAGTCAGCTCGTCGAGTTGCAAAAACGGCTGGCGCAATGCGGCGGCGCGCTGCGGATTTGCGGCTTGTCGCCCGAGTGCGAAGAGAGCCTGCACAGTTTTCAACTGGATAGCGCGTTGCCGAATCACCCGTCGCGCGAAAAGGCGGTGATGGGCAGCGGCGAGTTCGCCCCCGTGCATTAATGCAGGCGGAACGTTGGCGTGCTACTGCTAACTAGTTAGTAGTGGGATAGCGCGCCGCCCTTGCGGTTTGCAGTTGGTTGCATTGTTCAAACTAGCTCCGCAAGGCATTTGCATTGGGAGCACTGCTGGGCAAGCCAGCAGTGGCACCCGTCAACCGGTCTACTACTTGGCGTCGAGATATCGCTTGCGCATTTTTTTTGATCGCT
>DATFGJ010000072.1:0-10287 GCA_035249585.1 Lacipirellulaceae bacterium | reverse complement strand
GGGTCATCGGGGGATGCATGAAGCGCCTGCTGCAGCAAGATCTCTGCCTGCTGCCAATGCCCGCGCTCCATCGCTGCGACGCCCTCCTGGCACAATTCGCGCCCGGCCGCGACTTCCTTTGCCATGGGGTCGCGGAGTCCAAACGTGGCACAGCCGAAAACGGGCGCCATGTGCACAAGAATCACGACGAAGAGTGCAACAACCCAAAGGCCGCGCCGCGTATGTGGCGCGCGGCCGCCGAGCGGACGCCGTGTTGCAATTCTCGGCGAGCGAAGCACCGAAATCTCGTGCACGAGTGGCAAGGTATGTCGGAAAAGAGGAGAAAACCGGCCAATAGTAGCAACTGATAGATCGGGCGGCAACTGCTCATACCTAGCCGGCCTATTTCTGGCCGGCGCAAGCTGTGCAGTTTTTATCGCGACTGCCCGGCCACGATGGCCGAGCTAAGTAGCCGATGCCAGCACGCGAATTGTAATTCCTACAAGGGGCCGAGCGCCTTTCGGAAATTCTCGCGGCGATGCCTGTTCGATTTTTCCAAATCGCGTCTGTAGTGCAGGCGTGAAAATGGGCCGATTTTATTCTGTCCCAGCAACAACTCGGCTTACAAAAACACTCGCGCCAGCGAGCGGTGGTTGTCTTTGGCACGCCGAGTGCTTTATTCGCCTCCAACGACACGCGTCGCTGGAACCGTAAGTCAACCGCCTCCTCAACGACTCTCGGCAACGACGCAAACTTTGAACAACTTGTCAGCTGTGAATCTAAGCAAACTGTCGCCCGAGTATGGCGACCTACGCCCGTCACGGGATACTGCCGTTTCACACTAACCAGGGAGAGAGCCACCGCACGGCGGTTCCCGCCATCCGTCTAACGTTGTAGTACCAACGGATGACGCCGTGCGAGCTGACTGGACTCACTCCCAAAACCGAGAACCCGGTTGGCAACTCGCAGAGCCAACCGGGTTCTTTTATTTGCCCCTTTGCCGAGCGATGGCATGGAACACGTCGGCAGCCCCTGGCTCCGCTGGGGGTAAACAAGCGTGTTTGCACAAAAACCCCTCGGCGGAACGGGGGCTGTTCGGCGCCCACATTTTCCAGCTTACCCGGACGTCATTCGCCGCAGCAGCCAATCGCCGCACCGCGGCCAGAGTTGCGTTATCACGAACAGTAGGCGCGACCTTCGTGGCACAACCAGCTCCGCACGGCGCGCTTGGCAGGCACGCAGGATTTGCTCGGAGAGCCACTGCGGATCGATGGCCCGCAATTTAGCGCCGCCGCCCGGCTGATGCGCGGCAGCCGGGACATCGGCCGCCTGAACGGTGTACCGGCCCTCATCACGACCTCGACTTTCGCGCGCAAGCGGTCCTGGACAAACCAACAGGACGTGCGGCCCCCTGTCGCCGAGCTCGATCCGTAGCTGCTGTGCCAACGCGGCTAGCGGAAACTTGCTCGCAGGGTAGGCTCCGAGGTATCCGGCCGCCACCTTGCTCGCCAGCGAACCTACCAGCACGATGTGCCCTTGAGCGGAGCTTAACGCCGGCGCGAAGGCTTGCACACATCGCACGGCCGACAGGAAATTGGCATCCCACAATTCGCGGAATTCATCGGCGGAAGTGGAGAGCGCGGTGCCGCGCATCGAACGGCCCGCGCAATGGCAGAACAAGTCGAGCCCTCCCCACGCGCTCTCGACGGCAGTCACCATTCGGTCGACGTCGCCCTGAATCGTGACGTCCGCAGGGATGCCCAGCACGTTCCCGCCGCAGGCACGAAGTTCTTCAGTGACAACCTCAATTTGCGGTGCCCGCCGCGCGACAATCGCAACGCGCGCGCCGTGTTCCACCAGCACGCTCGCCAGCACACGGCCCAGGCCGGACGACCCGCCTGTCACCACCGCGCGTTTGCCTTGCCAATAGGTCATTTTGCGAGACTGGGAGGAAGGAACCGGTTCGTGTTTACAACGGTCAGTCGGCCAGCTTTGAAAGACATGCTGAAACGATGCTAGGTGCGACCACGCTCTTCGCCAAGTCGTACGACCTTGCACTCGCCGCCAATTGCGTTATTTGGGAACGAAGCTCGTCACGCGCCAATACACCTCCTGCCCGCCGCCGAAGACATGACGGTGGAATCGCCGGGGAAAACCGTAGGCCGGATCGAACTCACACCGTAGTTGCCAGCGGGTTCCGGCGGCGGCGCCCACTTCATGAACTGGGTCTTCCGCCATCTCTAATTCGCGTTCCACCGTTTCGAACAGTCCCGGCACTGACCAGTACCTCCAGGTATGTTCCGCTGGCGTCCGGCCGTCTCGTGTCATGGCGGTAATTTCCCCATTGCGAACTTCAATATGCACTGTCCCGGGACGTCCTTGAAGTATTTCCAAATCCATCTCATAGCCCGCCGGGCCGGCGCTGTCCCAAAGTGCCTGAGCCTCCTCCAACTCCGCTTCGGTCAGCTCTGGAATTCGCTGTGCCACCAACATTCGCAGCAAGAAAGCTGCGCCGACAATGCAGCCGAGCGCGGCCAAGAACAACAGGAGAATAATGCGGCGCGAACGACGCGAGTACGAAACCGCCGTGGAACCGGCCGTATCGTTCGGCGTAGTGGATTGTGCCGTATCGCTGTCTGCATTCGTCGATGGCTGCGAAAAAGCCATTGAGATTCGCCTTTGTGGATGACTGCGGACAATTCGCGCGGCCCTGCGCGCGAAAAAAAGTATCACGCATCGACGCCCTCCGAATCAAGCCGGACGATTCAACGAATCGCTGTTATTCGCCCTTCAAGACGATGTATTCCCCTGGTGGCCCTGGACAGGCACAATACACCAATATGGACAGAGCGCAAGATTTCCGGCTTCGCTCGCGCACCAAGATCGTTGCGACGGTTGGCCCGGCAACGTCGCAGCCCGAGCGCCTTGCCGACCTGGTGCGCGCCGGCGTCGACGTGTTCCGCTTGAACATGGCCCACGGCGGGCCGGATGTGCAGCAGGCTCACGTCGATAACCTACACGCGTTAAGCCGGGCAATTGACGAGCCGATCGCCATCCTTGTCGATTTAGCTGGGCCGAAGATCAGGCTGGGCGAGCTGCCCGACGACCGCATCTTTTGCGAGCTGGGAACTGAATTCTTCTTCGTGTCGGGCAATACCAAAGCGCCGAACGAGCTGACGAGCACCTATCCGCCGCTGGTTCGAGAACTGCAGATCGGCGATCGTGTCATGCTGGCCGACGGCACTGTCGCGATGGAAGTGGCAGGCATTGACGAAAACCGAGCTCGCCTGCGCGTCGTCCAGCGAGGCACCATCCGCAGCCGGCAAGGCATTAACCTGCCGGGCGTCAAGCTGAGCGCGCCTGCGATCAGCGAAATCGACCGCGAGCATGCAATCTGGGCGGCTCAATCGGGCATCGATTTTCTCGGGCTGAGCTTTGTTCGCTCGCCCGACGACATCCGTATGCTGAAAGACATTCTCCGCGGCCAGAACTCGGCAGCGCGAATCGTGGCGAAAATTGAAAAACGCGAGGCGCTCGAGCGATTGGAAGAAATTGTTAAAGAAGCCGACGCCGTGATGGTCGCCCGCGGCGACCTGGGCGTTGAAATCGACGTCGCCCAGATGCCGATGGAGCAAAAACGAATCATCACCACATGCCATCGTTTCCAGCGGCCGGCAATCATCGCCACGCAGATGCTCGATAGCATGCAAGATTCGCCGCGGCCGACGCGTGCTGAAGCAACGGACGTGGCCAACGCGATCCTTGATGGAGCCGACGCATGCATGCTCTCGGGCGAGACAGCGATTGGACATTTTCCCATCGAAGCCGTGGAGACGATGAACCGCATCTCGCTGGCCACCGAATCGACTTTTCAGAATCGCCCGCTGCGAAATCTCGAAGGCACTTGGGGCAGCGTACACGATATTACTTCATCGGCCGTGCGCGCCGCCGGCCAAATGGCGTACGATCTGGACGCGAAGCTTGTGTTCGTTGCCAGCCATTCAGGCCGCACGGCGTTTGCTCTATCGCAGCTGCGCAGCTACGTGCCCACCGTAGGCGTCAGCTCATCGGACGCGACACTCAGGCAAATGTGTTTGTATTGGGGCGTGACGCCGCTGCGCGGCGCGCCCGCCACCGACTTGCAAGAACTCATCAAGCACGCCGACGCGATGGCATGCCGCGCGGGCTATGCCGCGCGCGGCGACCGGATCGTGATCGTGGGCGGCTCTCACCTGGCGGCCGGCCCCGAGGGCGAACAATTCGCCGGAGGCGTCCACGACGTCGTGCTGGTGCACGAAATTGAAGGGTCGACCAATTAGTCTCCGGTCAACGACCCGGGGCTAAATAGGCGACGCGCTGCTCATCGGCGGAAACCTTTCGCGCCTTGCGGCGGGCGCTGCCGATTGTTGGAGCGAGACGTGCGCGGTCCGCGCGGCGAGCGCGGCCGATCGGTCTTCGGCGCGGAACGCTGCTGTGTTGCATACGGGTTCGGCAACGACCGGCGCACCGTCGCCTTCGTCGCCGTCGCATTCAGCTTCTCCTCCATTCGCGTGATATAGTGCATGCTGCTCGTGGGGCCGGCGAACCCGAGGATGCGTTTATCGATGTCCATTTGCTGGCCGACGACGCGGCCGGCTTCAATATCGAATTTCACTTCGCCTTCCATCAGCCGCTGCACGAGCTGCGATTCGACGAACGGATCGATCGGCGAGAGGACCTGATACGTGACCCCGATCGTCGCGATGCCATTCTTAACGGCTGCAAGTTTATGGCGGCGGCGAGTCTGAATCGTTTTGGTGCTGCCGTTTTCCAGCGTTACCTTGATATCGAACGATTCGTCCCATGTTTCACCGACCGTCGCAGGCTTATTCGGAAGGCGCACGACGATCGGCGCGTCTTCTTCTACGTTTTGTTGGCGCAACTTTACGTCGCGACGCAGCACCTTGCCGGCCGGGTTAATGCGGATCACGCTTATGGGCACTCCGATCGCTCGGGCCGTGTCCTCGAATCCCGGCGGCGGTGTTTTGTCCTTCCGGCTGTCGTATTCCGTCGGCTCACGATCCGGCAGCTGGTGCACCATGTGAACGTGCTCCACGACGTTCATGATCTCCATGTCGCCGTTGGGCAGAACATCGGTCACTTTCCAAAGCTTTATCGAATCCGTTTTCGTCTGCGCCTCTTGCGTGGTTTGATCGATCGTGGTGCGGAACGAGGCGCGGTGTTTCACTTCATAGCGCAACACGTCGCCCGTCGCGAGCTTGTAACGCAGGTCATACGTTTTGGAGCTGGGCGGGGCAGGGGGCTTCTCGTTCGCCGCCGCGATGGCTGCGGCAGTGAGAACACTTGTAATCGCAAAAATCCGCCCAACAGTCCGCGACGTAAAGAAAGCCAACATGCGATTGCATCCTTGCAACGTAGCAGGCACACTCCGTGTGCCGTAGCTGAATAGCCAAATGGCGCCTATACGAACGATGTTACGGCACACCGACCCGGCACCCCGGATAAACCGGCTGCTGGGTGCCCGGTGCCTACTACTTCAACCGTATCTGTCCGCCCCAGCCGAGCTTTTCGCGGAGCGTGCGGTAATATCCTTGCCCGCTCACTTCCACCATTTGAAAGCAGGCCTTAGAACGCACGATCCGAACGCGGTCCTCCGGCCCAAGCGTGCCGAGTACGCGACCGTCGACCACAAGTGACGTGCCTTCGTGCGGCCGTGGCACGACTAACTCGATCACACGGTCGGCCGAGTCAACGACCGGCCGATGCGTGAGCGTATGCGGGTTAATCGGCACGATCACAAGCGCTTGCACATCCTTGCGCAAAATCGGGCCGCCCGCCGACAGGCTGTGAGCTGTCGAGCCAACCGGCGTGCTGACGATCAGGCCGTCGCAACTATAGGTAGTCACCAATTCTCCGTCAACGTAAAGCTCGATGTCGAGCATCGAGAATGGCGGCCCTGCTAGCACCGTGGCTTCGTTGAGGCTCAAACTATGGTACTGCGGCTTGCCGGCGCGCGTTGCGGTGCACTCGATCATGAGGTGTTCAACGACGCGATGCCGCCCAGCCGCGATTTCAGGAAGCACCTCGTCGAGCTGCTCTGGCTGCAAGGCCGCAAGAAATCCAAGCCGCCCCAGATTGACTCCCAGCACAGGCCATTGGCGAAAGCCCATCTGATGCGCGGCGCGAAGAATCGAGCCGTCGCCGCCCAGAACGACGGCCAAATCGGCTTCCGTGGTGCCAAGGTCGCAAGCGAAATCCAGCGAAGTGCCCACGATTGTGAGATGTCGTTCGATGATCGGACGCAGCTGGTCCACCGCCTTGCGCATCTCCGGGCGCGATGCGTCGGCGAGGATGACGGCCCGCGATGAATGACGTGCGGACCTCGGTATGGGGGGGGTCTCGGACGCCGATTTATCGACGGGTTGCATACGCCATCGGCGTCAGCGACGCCTCCCACAAACCGAGCTCCGCTCAGCGCGCTAGCTTTTTCAAATGATGGGGCGGAACCTTTTGGATCGATCCCGCCAAATCGCGGCAAGCGGCGGCGATGCCGCAAGCGTCGAGGCCCAAATCGGCAAGCAGCTCGCCTCGTTCGCCATGTTCGATAAAAGCATCGGGAATGCCGAGCCGCCGCACGTGGCTGGCATCAACACCCGCGTCAGCGGCCGCTTCCAAAACGGCCGAACCGAAGCCTGCCATCAACGCGGCCTCTTCCACGGTCACGACAAAAGCACATTCGCCGAGCGCGCGCAGAATGGTTTCGCAGTCGAGCGGCTTCACGAATCGGGCATTGATGACGCCGACCGCGATACCTTCCTCGTGGAGCATCTGCGCCGCTTCGAGACAAGCCGGCAAGAGTGCGCCGCAGGAAATAATGGCTCCGCTCTCGCTCCAAGAAAGGATTTCGCTTTTACCCAGCTCGACGGGCGTGCGCTCAGCCTTGAGCTCTGAAATGGCAGCCTTGGGGTAACGGATCGCGCACGGCCCATCGTGTCGAAGCGCCAGCTCGAGCATTTGCGCCAGGTCCTGCTCGTCGGCCGGAGCCATCACCCGCATATTGGGCAGGACGCGGAGGTAACCGAGGTCGAACGCACCGTGGTGCGTAGGACCGTCCGGCCCGGCCAGCCCCGCGCGATCGAGCATGAAGGTTACAGGCAAGTTCTGCAGCGTGACTTCCTGGAAGATCTGATCGTACGACCGCTGCAGGAAGGTGCTGTAAATATCGACGATTGGGCGCAAACCCGCCTTGGCCTGTCCAGCGGCAAGCGCCACCGCGTGTCCTTCGCAAATACCGGTGTCGAAGAACCGGTCGGGAAAAGTCTCCCGAATTCGTTCCAGGTTGTTGCCCTGGCACATGGCCGCCGTGATCACCGTGACGCGTGGGTCAGCGCTGAGCTGCGCGAAAATGGCGGCCGAGGCGGCGTGGGTGAATGTACGTGCCGAGCTTTTCTTGAGCTGCACTCCACGGTCGTCGCGCCGCTCGAATTGCGGCGGCGCGTGGAACAGCACAGGGTCGGCAGCAGCCGGCTGGAAGCCATGCCCCTTTTCGGTCACCACGTGCAGCAGGATCGGGCCTTCGGTGTTGCGAACCATGCGCAGGTACTTGCGCAACAGGCCGATGTTATGCCCATCGATGGGACCGAAGTAACGCAGGCCGAGATCTTCAAACAACATCCCGCCGTGCAGCCCGGCTTTCGCCCCCTCTTTAAGCTGGGCCAGGAATCGCTCGACCGGGTCACCCAATAGGGGCACCTTGTTGAGCACTTTCACGACCTCTTCCTTGAGGCCGGAGTACACGCGGTGCATGCGCAGCCGGTCAAGGTAATCGGCCATGCCGCCGACGCGCGGACAGATCGACATCTTGTTGTCGTTCAAAATGATCAAGAGACGCTTGCCGAACCGGCTGGCGTTGTTGAGCGCTTCGTAGACGATTCCGGAAGGGAACGCCCCGTCGCCAATCACGGCAACGCTCCAGCGCTTTTCCGAAGGCCGTATGAGCGCGTCGCCGCTGGCCAGGCCCAGTGCCGTGGAAACGCTCGCGCCGGCATGGCCTGTCATGAACAGGTCGTAGTCACTTTCCTCGGGATTCGGATAGCCCATCAACCCGCCCTTGGTGCGCATCGTTCCGAACTTCGGGTAGCGTCCGGTGATGAGCTTGTGCGGATAAACCTGATGGCCGGTATCCCAAATCAGCCGGTCATGCTGGAAATCGAACGTTTGATGTAGCGCGAGGCAAAGCTCCACCACGCCCAAGTTCGACGCGAAGTGCGCGCTGCGGCAGCTCACGAGATTGCACAATACTTCGCGCATCTCGGCGGCCAGCTTCTCGAGCTGCGGCAACGACAGCTGGCGCAGGTCGTGCGGCGATTGAATCGAGGGTAGGAGCTGCTGTTTAGTCATCGTGCTGGAGCTGCCGCGAGTCGAGTGGCACCATCGAGACGGGAAGACACGGAGACAGGGAGACAAGGAGATCCAATTTGCGATCTGTGTCTCCTTGTCTCCCCTTCTCCTTGTGGGTTTATTCAGTCCGTCTCGGCTCGGACTTCGGCGAGCTCAGTCGAGTCGCGGACCTGCAGTTATTTTTCGCGTTCGGCCACAAATTGGGCCAGCGCCCGCAGTTGGCCGGCCTTGGGGCCGAATACCTCGATCATACCACAAGCGTCGTCGACGAGCGTCTTCGCCCGGCGACGGCTCTCCTCGATTCCCAGCAGGCCGGGAAACGTCAGTTTTCCGTGTCCGGCGTCCTTTTCGACCCGTTTGCCGACCGACGCCAGGCTTCCGGCCACGTCGAGCAAATCGTCCGTAATCTGAAACGCCAGTCCCAACTTGCGCCCATACGCGGTGACGGCCTGCAATTGTTCATCGCTGGCGTTCGCTGTGACGGCGCCAAGTTCGAGCGCCGCCACAAAAAGCGCCCCTGTTTTTCGCGCGTGAATCGCTTCAAGCCGACTGATATCGTTAGAAGTGGTCTCAAAACCCTCTCCCTTTGGGAGAGGGTAGGGTGAGGTTGTCTTACGTATCGGCAATTCACCCTCACCCCGGCCCTCTCCTGGCGGGAGAGGGAGGCGGGCTGTCATGGCGATGTCGGCCGCCTGCCCGCCCACGAGCGCCGACGCTCCTGCCGCTCGGCCCAAGACGGCGCAGCACCGCGCGGCAAGCGTCGGCGGCTGAATCTCGGTAGCCAGCAATTCAAATGCTCGCGCCTGAAGCGCGTCGCCGACGAGGATCGCCACCGCCTCGCCGAACACCTTGTGGCAAGTCGGCCGACCGCGGCGCAGATCATCATCATCCATCGCCGGCAGGTCATCGTGCACGAGCGAGTAAGCATGAACCATTTCCACGGCACATGCGGCCGGCATCGCGGCCTCCATAGTACCACCGCAGGCCTCGGCCGCCATTAACACCAATTGTGGCCGAAGCCGCTTTCCTGGGGCGAGCAGGGCATAGCGGATGGCCTCGGCCAAGGCAGGCGGGCAGCCGTCGTCAAATTGCGCATACTGCGCCAGCGCGGCATCGATCCGCGGCCGCAGCCGCGCGAGGTCGAGGAGATTCAGTTCATTGGATGCGGATGCCGTCACAGGCGTTCTCGACGGAGACATTAAAAAAGCCGACTGGGATCATCGACGTCGTTTTGGTCGACGGAAATTCGCACAGAAGCCGATTTGGCGATCGTCGTTCGTCGCTGACCGCGCGCGGCGGCTTTTTCCTCCAGCGTTTCGATTTCTGTTTCCTCGAATGGTTGGGTAACGGGATTGCCATCGGCGTCGACTCCGCTCAGCAATTCAATCTTGCGTTCGGCGCGCTCCAAGAGCTCCTGGCAGCCCTTCAAGTGCTTGACGCCTTCTTCGTACCGCGCGAGAGCTTCCGACAGGCCAAGCTTGCCGCTTTCCAGCTCGGCCACGATTTTCTCGAGCTCCTCAAGCGACTGCTCGAATGAGGCAACGCATTCATCGCGCGGCGTAGACTTTTTCTTGGCCATTGAATTATGTAATCCTGAAACTAGCCACTTCGACAGGTCTCACGCAGAGGCGCAGAGAACGCGGAGGTGGGGAACACTAATCTTCACTAATGGTTCATTAGTGTTGATTAGCGCAGACTAGTGTTCCAAAAAATCTTGTTGATTTATCAACTACTCCCTGCGTCCTCTGCGCCTATGCGTGAGGTGTCTTTCGTATTTTCATTTCATATTAATCGATTCTACTGTGCTCACGGCCTCGCCAGCCGCGAAACGGGTCACGATCGATTGGCCCGTGCGTAGTTGTTTGGTTGAGCGGATCACATCGCCGGAAGTGTGGTCGCGCGTAATCG